>NZ_JBCNAD010000077.1:0-11128 GCF_050477905.1 Neobacillus pocheonensis
CAGACTGTCGACAAATTCGAAAAATTTCGGGTTTGCCGGCAGTCTTTTTTGTATAATTAAGGTATCGAGATTTTTATGGGGTGAATGAAATGCTAACTAAAAATACACAGATGAATCGTGACCAAATAGAAATGATAGCTTTAGAACAACTTGTACCAGCGAACCATTTGGTTCGTAAGATTGAAGCTGCTATCGACTTTTCTTTTATCTATTCACTTGTTCAAGATATGTATTCATCTGAACGAGGACGTCCGAGTATTGATCCTGTTGTATTGATTAAGATGGCTTTCATTCAATATACCTTCGGTATTCGCTCAATGCGTCAAACTATAGCTGAAATCGAAACAAATATGGCATATCGCTGGTTTCTGGGCTTTGGTTTTTATGATAAGGTACCACACTTTTCGACTTTTGGTAAAAACTACGAACGTCGCTTTAAAGATACGGATTTATTTGAACAGATTTTCTATCGTATTTTGAAGGAAGCCTCAAACAAGAAATTGATTAGTAGCGAGCACGTATTTATTGATTCTACACATGTTAAGGCAAGCGCTAATAAGCATAAATTTGAGAAGAAAGTAGTTCGAAAAGAATCAAAAGCTTATGAAGCACGTCTACAAGACGAGATTAATAACGACCGCGAAGATCACGGGAAAAAGCCATTTCCTCCAGATAAATTTGATAAAGAAGAATTAAAAGAAATTAAAGAAAGCACTACTGACCCAGAGAGTGGTTATTACGTAAAAGATGAGCGAACGAAACAGTTCGCATACTCATTTCATGCAGCTTCGGATCGAAACGGTTTTGTTTTGGGCACAATTGTAACGCCTGGGAATATCCATGATAGCGTCATTTTCGAGCCGCTATTAGAGAAGATCATCGAAAAACACGGTAAACCTGAAGTTGTTGCTGCTGATGCTGGATACAAGACACCTGCGATTGCTCAATTCGTATTTGAAAATGATATGACACCAGCTTTACCTTATACTCGTCCACGTACGAAGGATGGTTACTTAAGAAAGCATGAATATGTTTATGATGAATACTATGATTGTTATATCTGTCCGCAAGGACAAATATTAAAATATGCAACCACGACGAAGGAAGGATACCGTCAATACTTCTCTAATCCGATTGAGTGTAAAACTTGCCCATTACTATCACAGTGCACGCAGAGTAAAGAACATAAAAAACTGATTCAGCGTCATGTGTGGGAGAACTATTTAGAAGAAGCTGACCATCTTCGTCACACACAAGAGAATAAAAGCATTTACGCAAGACGTAAAGAAACGGTTGAACGTGTCTTTGCGGATGCTAAGGAAAAGCATGGTATGCGTTGGACAACCTTAAGAGGCTTAAAAAAATTGTCCATGCAAGCGATGCTTACTTTTGCTGCCATGAATTTGAAAAAGATGGCCAGCTGGACATGGAGGAGTCCAGAAATGGCATAATAATAGGTATAGGGTAGGTCTAAATATTGCTCTTACGAGCAATAATCCAATAAAAAGGCATCCGAATGGGCTCATTCGGATGCCTTTTGTCTACAATCTGAGACTCCCAGCCATTGGGAGTCTTTTAATTATTCAATTACCCCAGATTCCGTAATTATTACATCTGCTTTGATATTTACATTTAAACGTGGATAATCGGTTTCCCATTTTTTAAAATTGAACTTTCTGATGTTGCTTTTTACAAAATGGCCATACCCAACAGGGTCAATACTTTTACTCTGAAACCTTTTTGTTAATTCGGTACATTCCTTTTCAATCTTTTTTTCCAGTAATTTTTCGATTTCCTTAATTTCCTTAGGGGTAATACGTTTCCCTGAGTATTCATTTAAAATAGCATTTACCTTTAGCTTTACATTTACAGTTAATGGCTTTTTAGAAGATAGTTTCATCTTGTATTTGGAACGAATGCTTTCAATGGCTGCTCTTTCCTTTTTATGAACCACCGTTAAAGTTCCTCGACTATATTTGTCCACGAGCAGCTTAAAATAAAACATTTTCGAGGCTGGAATTGTATCAACAACATGTCCGTACCTAAAAAAACTAATACCGCTTATTTCTATCTGATCCTTATCAAGTTTATTTAATTGTGGAAGATAAGGCGTCTTTCCTACTTGATTAAAGTCAAATAAAAAACGGTGGAGGTTTGTTTTCGGTATATCTTTGTTTTTCATATTATGACGGATAAGGTTCGATAAATATATGGCATTTCCTCTTTTTCCGTACTGACCCTCAAGAATACCCTTCGCCTCTCCCTTTGTTGTTGCAAGGTACAAGCCGGCACCTATACTGGGGTCCCGTTGAAAGGAATCAATCAAATCCAATATTCCATTTTCTTTTGCAAGACGATTACCAAATAGAACCACTTTAAGGCTCCCGGTGACTAGCGGATCTGAAGATTGGCGCTGCACGTCTCTTAAAAAATCTCTACTTAAATCAGAAATAGCGGAAAAAGTTTTATTTTCTACCTCTTTATTCGGTAAATAAACAGGTACTAAGGCAGTTCCTTGTATTTTGCCGCCAACATAATCATAGGCACTCCCAGATTCCAGATTGACATCATCTAAAATCTCTTTTCGTACACATCCCACTAAAACAGTAATAGCCATTAAAAGAGTGATAGCAGTTTTTATCATTTTTTCTTCACCTTCTTCACTATCATTACTAGAAAAAAGAGCAGTGGAATGTATCCATAGTTAATATAAAAGGAAATTTTACCTGTATAGTCGATGAAGGTGTTAATCTGTTCACGTGACCTAAAAATATTGATAGTGATTAATACCGCTAATGATACGCCATAGACTCCATACTTTTGTTTAATGTTAGTCACTCGCTTTAGAGTGCGGCTGGCACACCAAAGGGCAATACAAAAATTAGGCAGAATGACAATAATCCAATTAGCAATACCAATGTATTCAAACCGTTCCACAAAGGGCATCTCAACAATTTTCCACATCGTTAAGGTTGCCCAAATACTCTTCTGGAGCTGCCCCTCTGAAAAATAGGCGAACGTAGCTAAGGTAAGCAATGTATAAAGAAAAGTTGTATAAAGAACACCCAGATGGGCCCACTTCTTTGATTTTTGTGGTTCTTTGATATACGGATAAAAAAATAACAAGATTTCATAACCAGTATAGGTGAGGGACATCTGATAAGATGCCTTGATGAAATCCTTTATTGAGTGATCAAGGATAGGCATTAAATTTCTAAAATCCGCATATGGAAGGGTGAAGAAAAAAGTTACTATTAAATAAGCAGGAAGAACAACCCCAAAGAAGGCAATGCCTGTAACGGTTCTGAACCCTCCGAAAATGATGTAGATAGCTAAAAGGCAAAAAGCCAAAGCAAACCAAAATGTACTCATATCCTGAAACATCCATACTTGGATGACTTCGATATAAGTTCTCAGCAGTGTGTCAGCGATAACAATAAAATAGATAACAAATGGCAATGATAATAGTTTGCCCAACTTATTGCCAAAAACGTACGTATGTGCGGTAACCATATCCCCATCTGCTGTTTCAAGAATTTTATACATCATCCATACGATAATATGGATGCTTAACCCAGCTAAAATGACAGATATCCATGCATCATACCCAGCAGTCAAGGCAATAATTCGCTGGTAGCCTAGCACACCAATTCCAAGCTGCATCGTATGGACGAGAAAAAAAACTAAAAAAGGTGATATTTTTGCTTTTTCAGGTACTAATTGTTCCATTGCTCAATACTCCCCTCCTATTCGTCAATATCACTTTTCTTACTTTTTTTACCTGGAGGAGGAAAACGGACAGGATTTTGGGTTCTTAAGGTTTGCGGCCTTTTCCATTGTTTGCTATAAGGAAGTCTAATAAGAGAATCTTTTAGGTCCGTTAATCTTGGCGGATAAATTGGTTCTAAAAATGGCCTATTAAGGGAAGTAAGCTTTATTAAATGTGTCATAAGGAGACAAAAGCAATAGACGATTCCAAGAAGCCCCCAGAGTTCGGCAAAGAACAAAAAGGGAAAACGCAATAGACGAATGGCATTGCCCATTTTATAAACAGGTGTTGTAAAAGATGCCAGTGCCGCAAGTGCCACGATAATGAGAAGGACGTTGCTTGTCAGTCCTGCTTCTACCGAAGCTGTTCCGATAACGATACCGCCTACGATACCGATGGTCTGGCCAACTTTTGTCGGAAGACGGGCTCCTGCCTCGCGGAGCAGTTCAATGGTTAGCTCCAAAAAAAGGGCTTCCAAAATAGGAGGGAGCGGAATTTCCCGACGGGAGGTTACTAACGTATTCATTAAATCTTTTGGGATGAGCTCGTAATGGTAAGATAGTGTTGCTACATAAACTGGTGTAATTAAAATAGAAAAGGCAACAGCGAAAAGCCGGATGAGTCTGAAAAAAGAGGACAACATCCAATTTAAAAAATAATCCTCAAAAGAACCAAAAAATTCAACCAGCGTTGTTGGTGCAATCAGGGCATGAGGAGACCCATCCACGAATATGGCAATTTTGCCTTCTGCCAAAATCGCTGTAACCCTGTCCGGACGTTCAGTATCCAGAAGCTGGGGGAAAGGTGAATTTTTATTATCACAAATCAATTGGACGATATAAGAACTATCCGTAACGGCATCAAATTCGATATTTTTTAGCCGTTCCATACAGGTTTTCACATTCTCAGGGTCTACAATCCCATCAAGATATAAAAGGGATACCCTTGTTTTGGAGAGTGAACCAATGGTCAATTCTTCTGCAATTAGCTCTTTAACAGGCAGCCGCTTTCGAATCAGGTTTACATTCTGTGAGAGTGATTCGACAAAGGCTTCTTTGGGACCAATTACACTAAATTCTACCTCCGGTGCTGTAATCCCGCGAACTAGCTCCTTTTGAGCAGCCAAAAAGGCAAAGTTGTTACGGTCAGAATCAAGCGTGACAAGGACATATCCATTAAACAATTTCTGTTCAATTTCACTTGGATCATCACTAATTTGTACATCCGTTATTGCAACAAGTTTCTTAACATCTTCGATTTTTTCGAACGATTTTTCCAGTAAATAGGGAAGAGCATTCACTTGTAAAATACTCTCATCAATAAGCGTGGAAATAAACGAAAACGAGAACGAAATGTCCGTTTTTTGATTGATATATGTAACTTTTTTAAAGTCATTAGACCGCTGTAAATATTGCTCAAGCGATTCCCTTTGACTGTGATGTTCTTGATTTTTTGTAAACCAGCCCATTTTGTTCAGTCACCGCCGTATTCAGCATTATCTTTATCGTTTCCTATAATGGAAAGATTATGAATTCAAAAGAAAATCCCCCCTTGAAGGGGGAATCCGCTTTATAACACCTCAAACCATACGGGGGATTGGTCATCAGGGTCACCATTATAATTAACCAATATTTCTTCACCAGCTTTAATATCGGTATAGGCATAAAAATTAATGGTGTCCTTTTTCCTTTTAAATTTATATTTAGCATTTGGTGTGTAGGAATGGTTAAAAAGTGAACCGTAGCCTAAGGCAACCGCACGGGTTTTATCATTTTTCCCCCACCAGAATACATAGTTTATCAGCACTGTCTTTTTCAAATATTTATACTCTTCATTTGGAATGACGATAATTGGCGAGGCATCGAGAAGTTCACCCTTTTGGATGTCACGAGTCGCGAAAATACCTCTGCCGTATTTCGATTCTTTTACTTCTAGCACAATTTCTTTACCTCCTTTATATATGGTTTTTATAAAAGTATTCATGACGGGAGACGGTTGTTAATTTTTAAAATAAAAATTGGAAATGACCACTTTGCATTTCTTCTGAACGAGGGATACAGAATAGTTCTAAGAGGTGAAAACGAAGTGACAGTCATAACAACCTTTAAAGAAAAACGACGTGAAAAACAAATAAAATACGAGCGTTCCGTTCTGCGGGATTTATCGATTAATACACTGAAAGAAAGAGTACGGCAGTATTTCGGATCCACCAATATTGCCTCTAGTATGGTTATGAATACAGGTATTGAGGAAGCCTGTTATGATGTCGCCCTTGAAGCATTTTTATTAGGGGCGAAATTCAGTAAATTTGGTTATCATGGAGAGAGCATGGAAGACGTCAGAATGCGCTGCTTCCGCGAAGAGAAACATCTGATTGATACGTTATATAATTTTTTATTGTACTGGGGAAATGGCCAGGAAGGTGCCATGAGTGAATCCCTTTATTATTTATGTGAACAATATATCCATGTTTGGTGGAGAGAGGGCTATGAAAAGGGCCAAAGACGCCATAAACTGAGACTTCATTAAGTGTCATATTTTTCCCCCTTGTCCCATATAGTTTATTGAACAGGGACGAGCGGGAAGGAATGATTTGGTTGTCAAAGCGCAGATTGAAAATAATCGGTTTTTCGGTGGGATTACTTGTCTTATTCCTCATCTTACAACACGATTTTACGGAAAATGACTCATGGAAAACATGGAATCTTCCGTTATCGGGAAAAATCATCTTACTTGATCCAGGGCACGGCGGTCCTGATGGCGGGGCTGGAACCGGAAAAACACTGGAAAAAGATATTGCCTTAGATATTACCTTAAAGGTAAGGGACCTCTTACAACAACAGGGTGCTCTTGTTGTGATGACAAGAGATAGTGATAAAGATTTAGCCGATGATGGTACAAGAGGCTACAGCCGCAGAAAAGTAGAGGATCTGAAAAAAAGATTAAAAATGATTAATGATTCCGATAATGACTTTTTTGTCAGCATTCATTTAAATGCGATTCCTTCCTCGAGATGGAGCGGTGCTCAAACCTTTTATGCTCCTCATCATAAGGAAAATGCGAAAGCAGCTAAATTTATTCAAGAGGAGCTTCGTAATAACTTAGGGAATACCAATCGTAAGGCGAAGCCGCTTAATTCCGTTTATATTTTAAAAAATGCTAAAAAGCCTGGCGTGCTGGTCGAAGTAGGTTTTCTCTCAAATCCTGCCGAAAAGGCCAATTTAAAAAAGGAATCTTATCAGCAGAAAATATCTGAATCTGTTTACCGTGGAATCATGCGATACTTTACGAATGAAAAGGAATTAAAAGAAACTGATTAATGGAAGGTGAAGATACACCTTCCGTTTATTAGTTTAGTGAGATTTTCTGTATTGCAATAGGTTTGATGTGTGATTCAATTAACTGATTCTTTGTTCGTTTGTGATATACTGAGAGATGGAAACGAATTCAACTGGTGAGGTGTTTATTTCATGTTAACAGAAGCAAGAGTCCGTGAGGCTATAGGCAGCCTCAAAGAACCATTTTTACATAAAAGCTTAGCAGAGTTAAATGCAATTGAGGAAATTAAGATTAAAGAAGATAAGAACCATGTAAGTGTAAAGGTTGGCATTGCTCGAACTGGGACAAGCGAACAATTGCAGTTGCAAACACAAATCGTGAATTTATTAAAAGAAGCAGGGGCGGCAACAGTCGGTATCCGTTTTAGTGAACTTCCAGAAGAAGTTTTAGCAGCGAACCGCCATGCTGAGCCTGAAAAGGAGAAAAACCTGCTCAATTCTTCAAATACTACGTTTATCGCAATTGCCAGTGGTAAAGGCGGTGTAGGAAAATCAACGGTATCGGTAAATCTAGCCGTTGCCTTAGCGCGCCTAGGTAAAAAGGTGGGGCTAATCGACGCAGATATTTACGGTTTCAGCGTTCCGGATATGATGGGAATTACAAAACGTCCAGTTGTCAGAGGAGAAAAAATCATTCCTGTAGAGCGTTTTGGTGTTCAAGTAATTTCAATGGGCTTCTTTGTCGAAGACAATTCCCCAATCATTTGGCGCGGTCCAATGCTTGGTAAAATGTTAAACAGCTTCTTCAATGAAGTCGAGTGGGGCGAAATTGATTATTTACTATTAGATCTGCCGCCAGGAACAGGAG
Source organism: Neobacillus pocheonensis (assembly GCF_050477905.1). Classification (NCBI taxonomy): domain Bacteria; kingdom Bacillati; phylum Bacillota; class Bacilli; order Caryophanales; family Bacillaceae; genus Neobacillus; species Neobacillus pocheonensis. Next base: position 7,916 of record NZ_JBCNAD010000077.1, read on the forward strand.
ATGTCGCGCTAGATGTTCATACCATGCTTCCTGCATGTAAAGAAATTATCGTGACAACGCCACATCCAACAGCTGCTTTCGTTGCAGCACGTGCGGGTGCAATGGCAATAAAGACAGACCACGAAGTCTTAGGGGTTATTGAAAACATGGCCTATTTTGAAAGCAAATTAACGGGTGAAAAAGAATATGTATTTGGTCAAGGCGGCGGTGATAAGCTTGCTGAAGAATTAAATACCATGGTTCTTGGACGGCTACCGCTTAACCAGCCAGACTGGAATGATGAAGACTTTGCACCGTCAATTTACCAAGAAGACCATCAGATCGGAAAAATATATCTAGAGATTGCCGATAAAGTAGTCAGCCTACTTAAAAAGTAATAAAAACAAGCCTCTTCGATTTAACGAAGAGGCTTGTTTTAATCGTTTTTAGGATTATGATCCGCCACTGCTTTGCCCACCGCTGGATTTTTCTGTTGATCCACTTTTTTCACTGGTTTTTGACTTAGCCGTTTCTTCAGCCGCCTTTAGCAGCAGTTGCTCAATTTTAGCTTTAAATAATGGACTATCTACCGTTTCGGTAATGACTTTCTGAAGGTGTTCGCGATATTCTTTGCTTTTTAAGGCATCTGCCATTTCTTTTTGAATTTCTGGTTCTTTAAAAACCTCAATCATCATGCCTCTATACTCAGGATCATTCATCAGGTCCTTTAATAGTTTTTCGTTTTCGGATCTCATGTTTTTAGCAACACCTTGAGCAAATTTTGGATCACTAAAGGTTTTTTTCCAAAATTCAGTTGCCTTTTCAGAAGTAAGTGTTTGTGAAATGGTGTCAGAAACCACCTTTTGGTCCATCACTAATTTTTCTTTTATGCCATCTTTCGACATAACTTCTTCAATTGCTTTCTTGCCATCATCCGTTTTAAGAATATCCACGACCATTTTTTTTGTTTCGTCGTAATCCACTTGCCCTCCGCTGCTTGTATCACTGGAAGAACAGCTTGTCAGAAACAACATGACGGGTAGGAGGAGCAACATATTTTTCACTTTCATTTTCAAGCTCCTTTCACATAAGAATCCTTAATTTTATAATGGAGAAAACTTGGTCAGATTATTCGTTTGAAACTTTAAAATATGGATTTTTCAAATTTGGATTGGTACAATCAGTATGGAATTTATTTTGTACGTTGGAGGTTTTAAGGTGACAAGCCGTAATTTGGTAAGATTGTTTATGACCACATTAGGAGTTGGCGGGCTCACGACAGCTATTGTGGGATTTATTGTCCGCTGGAATGAAATGCAATCATATTTTGTTGAATTTAAAATTGGTGATATTTTATCCGCATTAATTTGGTTTATCGTAATGGGGTTTTTATTTAGTGCTATCAGCCAAATGGGCTTTTTTGCATATTTAACGATACACCGGTTCGGGTTAGGAATATTTAAATCTGTTTCGCTTTGGAATGCTGTTCAGGTGGTTGTGATTCTGTTTGCTTTGTTTGACTTGGTTTATTTGCGATATGAGAATTTCGCAAATACTGGACAATCTATATTCTCGTTTTTCATACCTGCCTTGATTCTTTTAGCGGCAGGGGTTGCTTGTGCCTGGTACAAAATGAAACAGACCAATAAACAAGCCTTTATCCCGGCCCTGTTCTTTATGATTGTCGTAACCGTTGTAGAATGGGTTCCTGTTCTAAGGACAAACTCAAAAAATTGGCTTTTTCTAATGATGTTTGCCTTAATAGCATGTAATGCCTATCAATTGTTAATCCTTCATAAATTAAATACACAATCAGAAAAGGAAAGACAGGAAAGAATTAACCGAAATGCTAATGCCCCTAAAAAAATGACAAAAAAACCGTCCGTTTAGATGGACGGTTTTCTTATTTTAATTTATTTCCTTCGATTGCACTTCCCCGTTGGTAATCATTTCTGAAACGGAAACAAGCTTCAAGCCTCTTTGACGGATATCCTGAAGGATAAGCGGAAGTGCTTTGGCTGTTTGCTTTGCTGAGTCTGATGCATGAAGAAGAACAATATCTCCCTTATCAGCTTTTTTAACATTTGCAACGATCTTTCCAACACCAGGGTTGGTCCAATCCTTTGAATCCACACGCCAATGAACCATCGTATATCCATATCTTTTGGCAATTTTTAATGCACGCTCGTCAAAATGTCCTGTCGGAGCACGTAATAATTTAATATCCTTTACATTTAATTTGCCAAACGCTTCCTGGGCTTTGGCAATGTCTTTGCCAATTTTCGAATCCTCTAAGTCCTGATAATCCACATAATCATAACCAAGAATACCAATTTCAAAACCATCTTTTACAATTCTGCTGACAATATCAGGGTGTCTTTCCGCCCATGCTCCAGACAAAAAGAAAGTAGCCGATTTCACATTTTCCTTTTTTAACGTATCTAAAATAGGCTCTGCCTTTTCATCCCCCCATCCAATATTAAAGGTCAGAGCAAGGTCCTTTTCACCTCGATAAACAGCTTTTGGACCCTCCTTCGTAGAGAAGACAGGTATTTGTGCAAGATTCTCCATATAGAGAAACCATGCCGTAAAAAAAGCAGCAATTAAGATAAGTACAACATTTTTTAAAGCTTTTCCATTAAGTACAACAAAGAAATTCATCATGACCACCTCGTCCAATACCATCCTTGTCTTCAACCTATGCTTGTTTTTTAAATAATATGATTAGAGAATTTTATTATAAAATTTCATTAATTGGAAAAGACTACTATAACTAGAAATTTCACTGGAGGTTATTCAATGTTTGGACTTCTCATCAATGAAAAAGAAGTAAAAGAAATGGAATACCTTATAAAAAGAGAAATGGATGAAATATTATTTGATTTAAGGGATGAACGAATTGATCATATTGTAAAAAGATCTATGGAAGAAAGATATAAAGTTCTTTTTACTTTATTTAGAAGAGTTGCATCTCCTCATGAGTGTTTAAAATATATGCGAAGAGGAAAAAAGGACAGAAAAAAAGGATAATTTTTTTTGCAATACCGTTGACTTATTTATAGTATCTTGGTATATTAATAAACGTCGCTGCTGACATAATAAAAACAACTTAAAAAAGTTATTGACTTTATGGTTTGCAGGTGATATATTAAAAAAGTCGCTTTTGAGCGATTGTGAAATTGTTCTTTGAAAACTAAACAAACAAGAAACAATCAAACAAACAATAATATTCGT
>NZ_JBCNAD010000078.1:0-7641 GCF_050477905.1 Neobacillus pocheonensis
TTCGTCAGCTTACCCTTTTCTTGTAGGTTTATTTGCATTCTCACCATATTCATTCAACTCAAGCACCATGAATTACACCACTCCATCGAGTAGGCTTTCGTCAGCCGAACTGGTACGGTAATTTCTCACGCCTTTTCACCGAGCTTATAACACTATCATTCTTACTAAATCCAGTGCTATTCGACTAAGAGAGAACCCTTCAGGGCGTTACCCCGTCATTTGATTCTTCGATATAACCCTTCAGTTCCGAAAGGAACTGCCTAGCCTTTACCAGAGCATTGTGTGACCAATCTCAATTTAAACCAGGAACATTTCGCACAACTCTTGCACCCGTTAGCTTAAGTAGGATTCTTCACAATCCTGCTTATTCACTATGGATTTCAAAACAAAAATAACCGAATGCCAAGTCTTCTTCAGTAAGTCTCAATTCAACCTTCGCAGATTCAAATAAACTGGGTAACATCATATTTAAAAGCTTAAGATATCCTTCAAGTAAGGATTTATAAGTTTTAGGGTCATCATATCTGCACAAGGGGGTATGTATTTTCCCTGTTTCAAATTCTTCGGATGACACAGTGTTACTATCTCTGCCTATATTTTCTAAAATGTGTAATTCCTCATCTTGAACAGTAAGCCTCCAAGAATGTGGTATCTCTGGATCTTAGAGTCTTGCACCCCGTAGCTGAACAAGGTGGAAAACGAGACTAAGAAGAAAAAATCAACTAATCTCCAATAGCGTATATATGTTTCTTTTGTTTTATCGCAAATTCGCATAGTTCCTTTAATTCTTGTGCAAAAGTCGTTATTTCTTGTTCTTTTTCACCAGACAAATTATATTTATTAATTAAGGCTACGCATATTACTATTAAATCTGGAATCTTATCTCTATATATTATTGTTTGAAGATAAGGGTCAAGATTCAAAAGAAGATTAAAGTCATTACCATAACCCTTTTCCTTTTTTAATAAGTATGCGTGTATTCTTTCGTTAAAATGAACATATTTTTCTGCCTTTGACGCTTCTTTGTCGGTAACTCCAATTGCAAAATCTATTCCACAAATAACTATCACATCCCAAATCCTAATAACAGTAATTATTATTATTTTTATCAATTCTTATTCCGCTAAACTGCCCCTTTTAGCACAACAAGAAAAAAGACCGCCGCAGCGATCACTTTCTTTAACTCTTGCACCCGTTAGCTCAACAAAAAAAGTTTTATTTAGATAGATTTTTTAACCACTGTTCATTCCACTGAAAATGTAATTCACTATTTTCCCCATGTAAAAATATATCTTTAGGGTAAGGTAAAGCAAGTTCAGGCATATTACTTGGATTAAAATATTGAAGTTCAGCCGTTTCGTTATCTATTGGGCATAATTCACCACTTTGAATTTCGCAATCAAACATAAAGACGCTATACTCCACTTGATGGCCATTAGGATATTGGTAACGAAAGTCTTTCCCAACAAATACACCTAATAGCTTTTTAGGAAGAACATATAATCCTGTCTCTTCCCATACTTCACGAACAACTGCTTCGGCAGGTGCTTCTCCAAGTTCAATTGCACCAGCAGGGAGACTCCAGTTCTCGCCATTTCCTTTGTTTTGTAATAAAATTTCTCCCAAATCGTTTCGAACAATCGCTGCTACACTTGGCATAAAAATTAGTTCATTGCCGACTTTTTCTCGGAGTTTTTTATAGTAATCCGACATTCCCATTTTCTAACCACCTTGAGTTATGTATTTCTATATAAATTCTCTCCGATATAAAAATCACCTGTTTTTCTTTGACTAATTGCCACGTTAGTACCACAAGAAAAAAAGGATCGCCGCTGCAACCCTTTCTTAAACTCTAGCACCCGTTTGTTGAAGAAGGACTGTTAGCCCTGTCTTAATATTTTAGAGAAAATATAAGGTTGACACTTTATTAATTCAGTGACTAAGTCACCGAAAACAGTTATAGTTTCCTCCCATGGGTGTCCTAAATAACCCCAAGTAAAATTTTCATTAACGATAAAGGTGTAATCACCGTCGGGAAAAACAAACAAAGGAAAATCTTTAAGTTCTAATTGACTCACCTTAAAACACTCATGTTGCCAATCAAGTAAGTACACATTTTCGTTATTTTTGGCAGTTTTAGTTATAGCAAACACAATTTTTTCATAGTCTTCATCGGACATTTCTACCTCAATCAAGTCAACATGAGATATATCGTATGTGATGAAGGGTGATGGCACCTCATATGAAGGAAATTCTGTCGTACTAGGTTTAAACTTAAACTCTTTGTTAAATCTCCCCCATACTTTCCTATATTCTTTATCATTTAATTTTTGTCTCAATTTCTTAAACACGTCCTTTAATTTTACTTTTTTAAATTAACGCACCCGTTAATTGAATAAAGGATGTCATAGTTTTTTAATTATCAGCTTCCAATTCATCTGCAAACTTAATCATTTCATCTTGTATCTTGTTAGCTAAATCAGGGGTAGTAAAAATATAAATATCAGGTGCATCAGGACTATCCATAAAAGCATTTATAATAAGTTGAGTCTTTTTGTCTTGATAAACAATATCGAATTTACCAACCTCATATTCATCATCGGGTTTCATTTTTTCTATCTTTTCTTGTACTTGGGTAATTTCTTTCTTTGAAAAACCTGAATCTATTAATGGGCTAATATGCTGTAAAAAAGGTTTAACATTGTTCATATCAAAATTCATTGATGCTTCTTCGGGGTTTTTATCTTGAATTTTAGGTGCAACAGTATCACTACAGCCTCCAAGAAAGATAAATAATCCAATAATAATAATTACTGTACTTTTCAATTTCATCATACAACCCCGTTTTTATTAAATATTACCATTTCAAATTCTGTTCTTGTTGAATTTTCTTTAAAAATTCATTTGAATCTTATCGCACTAACCTGCTACCGTTAGTACAATAAGCAAAAAAAGACCGCCGCAGCGATCCGTCTTAAACTCTTGCACCCGTTAGCTTAAAAAGAAAATTCAACCTTCTTTTCACATAAGAATTCCTGCTCACAATTCATCTCGTAGGGTCCCTAACATAATTTAAATAGATAAACAAAATTAATTTATATTTTGTCCACACCTTTCCTTCACTACGGAATTTAATAGTAGAAAGGGGGTTTTGAATATGAGTATGGATGATATTGTTTCAATAGGGGCAAATTGTGTACTCCGCACGAGAAGAAATGGTTTCTTTCTTTTAGCCGAAATTGAAGTGGAAGCAGGTAATGTTGACATCGAGGAATTCGTGTTTATTCGGATTTCCGCACGAGAGGCAACTACTTTAATAAATGCAGGAGTTATGGAATGTACAGTTTTAAACAACTTTGATGGATTTAATATTAGAGATGTGGAATGTGTATTTATTGTGGATGGAGAGGCATTTGCTGTGTTTGATGTAGAAGTCGGCGGCATGGACCAAGCAGTACTTGTCAGAATTTCACTAGGACAAGCACGGGCTTTAATCAACAGGGGTGCACGACGATGCACACTAATTAATAGAAGAATTTTTTAAAAACAATAAAACTTTTCACATGTGGGACTATTAATTAAGTAGTCCTTTTTCTATGGACAATTATTCTATGCAATCCCGTCTATTCCTTCTCCAGCTAACTTGCCCAATAGTGGAACAACAAAAAAAGGCTGCCGCAGAACCTAACCCTTATTGAACTCAAGCACCCGTTAGCATAATAAGAATTTTATTAAAACAACAATAACTTTCCAAGCCTATAAACATCAAACAAAAGAAATAAAGAAAAACAAATCATAAATAAATAGAAAATTCCCTTGGACAATTTCTGTTTAAAGATATTAAAAGTGCTAAAAAGGACTCCTATTCCCACTAAAATTTGCGATACCACAAAATTAATTTCGTAATGATGAAAAAAATCAATGGTGCTAAGTGCCATACCAATGATTAAAAGTGCTAAAATAAAATATTTCACTCTATCCTTACTCCTTCCCAGTTTATGTATGATACCAAATATATTCTTTGGTATCATTAGGAAATCCTTCTGCAACAAAACTGCTTCTTTACTTTAATAAGAAAGGTGATTACCCGTTGGTTCAGTAATCACCGCTATTTCTACTCAATAAAGTTTATTTTATTTTCCTGACACCATTCAATCGCAATTTTTTAAAACAATGGTCACGGTATGAATACCATTGGTCTTCCAGTTCAAAATCTATTATTTTGTCCTTAAACCTTCTAAAGGCACCCTTTCCCCTGATTGACCTTAATAAGGCGTCCTGCTTTCGTTCATCACTTACTATTAGGCAAAAGTTTTCCATTATTTCATACTCATTTACTTCATATTTGGTTGGAAACTCTATATAATTTTCGAAGTTTTCAACCACATCTATTGCAATCATTTTGGTGTCTTGTTCCCATACAGGTAAATTATCAAATGTTTTTTCTTCTTCAGAAGCTCTCAAGTCCTCTGATGTTACTAACACTATTTCACCCGTCTTAATATTTAGGAATGAACGTGACTCTTCAAACTGTATTTCCATTTCCTCTATTATATCTTTCAATTTCACTTGTATAGTCATTATTAGATCACCTTTTTTTATTTATTACTATTGCACCTGTTAGTTGCAGATCATAGTTCTCCAATATACCAAGTTTCTCCACCATATATTTCAAAGGGTTCGAAATAATCCTTATTAATTATTGTGGATTTAGTTCCAATAACATTAAATCCCGAAGGAATTTTTACATTCCATTCTTTTGAAAAATCTCTGTTATTTTTTAATTTTATTACCGAAACATCGCCATTGTTCCATTCAAATTCAGGTTCATCAATCACACTGTGTATATAGACTTTAGTAGCATACCAATAATGAAAATCAATCATAAGAAGCACTTTAGCTAAGGGGCAATCTGCAGGCTTTAATTTTATTAAATGTTGAGTCCTATCAATCAAAAACTGAAAATATTCACTTTTTACCCTGTATTGCACTTTAGGTGAATTAAGCCAGTCGGTGCCCTTATTAGGAAGATGATATTCAAAATACCCATCAAAATCAGCAGGAAAAACCTTAGTATCTTCTTCAAAGTTCTTATAAAACTTTATGATTTTGGTTTTTAACCCACGAACTTTTTTTATTTTCATTTTTTTACCACTCCATATTTCTCTTTCCACTTAGGTTCTACACTTTTCCATTTTACTATTTTTTTAAAAACTAATCTGCTACATTACATCAATAAGAAAAAGTCGCCAGTAATAGCAGCTTAACCTAAAGCTCTTGCACCCAGTTTGTTTAATAATAAAATCTTATAAAAACTAAATTAATCTCCTTTTGTGTATTGAGCTATCCCTACGCCGTTATATTTTTAGTGTAGCCGTTTTTTTTGGCGGTTTAACATTATATATAAACTGCTCTGCTTTACCATCCACAATTTCATCGCTGATTAATCTAATAATATTGCCATCTTGATCGTGTTCTACACTTAATCTTTCCTCTTCATACAGTTCTAATTGCGGCGAAATATTAAAAAAGAAATCCACTTCGGAAAGCCTATCGTTATCGTATGTGTATTCCTCATAATGAAGATCAGCAAATTTCTCCATTCCACACACGCTTCTTTCATACTTCATTAATTTTCCGTTATCGTAAATGCACTTGGACACCACTCCCAATTCGCCTAAGTTATCAAATTCCAAACCATAAACCACATCTCCGATATATATCAAATACTCTTCGTTAAAACGACTGTTTGGAGTTGTAAACTCATTTACACCCTTTACTCGTAGCAGTCTACCATCCATATCAAAGCCATATTCGTAAGAGTAATTCCCAAATTCAGGTTTCTTCTTTTTGAAAAGCCTGCCCCTTTTCATCCCACCAATTATTAAATCTAAAACTGGACTTGGACAGTAGTATCCACGATGAATCGTTTCTCCGCCTTTAGAATACTCCAACCTTACAATTTTCTCTTCCGCAGCAGTGCGTAATTCTGACAGTTTGTCCGCATACTTCTGTTTGATGCTGAACAACTCGGCGATAATCTTTACAAAAGCATCTAACTTCGATGGATCGATTTGAACCGAAGCCTTTATTTTCTTTTTTGCATCCTCTAACCAATCATTAAATTCCGCCATCATATTTTCAAACTCATCCACATTAACACCTTCCTGCCCTATAAATGGATCTAAATGCCCAACTTCATTGCATTCTTATTCTACCTGAACTAATTTTTTACATTCGAATTATAAATTTCAGGTGCTTTTTCCATCTTACTAACAAACATTCTTGTTCCACTAAACTGCTTCGTTAGTTGAACAAGCACCAACCGAGTTAGTGCACAATTTCCTCGTATTGTGCACTAAATTTTATTGAATTTTTTTAATCCCAAGAAAGATAATATTTAATAATTAAATGGAGGAGATGATTAAAATGACGGTCAACAAATACGTTAGAAATATTCTAGGTGTTGATGTACGTGCCCGTTTTTCTACAGCAGATAGCAAAAATAATTATGACCCCTTCAAAAATCCCATTATCCATAAACAAATAAATGGACGAGAGATAGTTTCGCTTAATGTTAAAAAATTATGGGGGAAATAAATCATCCAAAATATTGAAAATTGTGTTATTGTCTAAATATAGATAATCAAGATTTGCATATGATGTTACATAACAAAATCTTGTTCATTTTCCTTAACCATCCTTTTTAGGATGGTTTTGCATTAGGTTAAAATTAGTAAATCTCCAATACATAAGCTAATAAATATTCCGCATACTACTTTTGTAATTTCAATTTTATTGCGGAAAGAGGTCTTTAAATGACAGTTGGAAAAGACGTTCAAACAGTTTTAGCAAGTTTAAAAAGTGCACAAGCAAGCTTTGAAACCTTCGCTTTAGCAACCGACAACCAAAACGCTAAACAACTTTATCAACAAGCTGCACAACAAACACAATCTGTTCTTGAAAGTCTTGAACCACGTCTTCAAGAAATTCAAGCCGAGGAACCACAATACAAACAACAATAATTGTGTTCTGAACTTAGTGGCATTTCCTATTATATGGAATTAACTTTATTAATTAAGTTCCATATAATACTTTGAAAACAATTTATACGTCTATCTTTAAAGACTACCTTTCTAGGGTAGTTTTTTAAGTTGTACATTCGTTACGTAATATCGCTCAAATATGTCATAAAGATTGATTTTTTATTAAACTATCCTCCCTCAATAAAGAAAGCGAAATCTCACGATTTCTTCGTTTTTCTTAGATTTTCATAGTTGTTTATTTACTAGTAATTGCTTTTTAGGTGGGTAAATATCACTCGAAAGGATAAAATTGGACCCAAGAAGAAAAAAGACTCATAACCCACCACCTAATTACTTACACAAATTGGTAAATGAGTAAAAATATGATCGCACTGGTGGATGTCCACATTTCTCATGGAGGTCAACCCTTCCATGCCTCACAGAGTCTTCGCTCTCAAATTCCTTCGTCCAACCTTTCCATGAGGTAGATGTCATCCATGCTGCCCCACAGGGTCCTGCCCGTAATTTAGTTGCTTTGCCGACTAATCCGTGCTTCAAATGTACCCGTCCTACAAAACACACAACTACTAATTTATCTAATATAAAAGAGAATTAA
>NZ_JBCNAD010000079.1:0-2439 GCF_050477905.1 Neobacillus pocheonensis
TGTTTATGGCATCATAAAAATGTAGGTTATGGCATTTAATTTATGCAGTGCCGTAGGCACTGCATAAATTTAAAAAACCACTTGTCAACATTCCAAAATACACATACACTTCCTGTTGGGACAAAGCAGTGCAGGAGGTATTAAGGAGATGTTGGCAGTGGCCGAGATTAATTATATCAGACACGAAGCAAACAGCAAAGGTGATAGTTATTCAGGGATTGGAAAAAGATTAAATAGAGATTATAGAACAGTTAAAAAGTATGCCGAACTGGAGGATTTTAGTCCAGAAGGTAAACCAAAACAATATAGACCATCTCCAGTAATGGATTCAGTAAAACACATTGTGGATGAATGGTTACTAGAGGATTTTAAACAGAAAAAGAAGTTTCGTAGAACAGCAAAAAGAATATGGGACCAATTAAAGGAAGAGTTCAATTTTACAGGTTCTGATCGAACGGTACGAAACTATGTATCACAACGTAAAAAGGAATTGTTAAATGAATCAGATAAGGCAGCTTTACCATTAGAAACCAAACCAGGATCAGCACAAGTAGATTTTGGTGAAGCACCATTCAAATATCAAGGGGAACAAATTACTTTACCTTATTTAGTTATGTCTTACCCCAGCAGCAATGCCTTTTATTTTCAAGTATTCCCTTCCCAAAACAAAGAGTGTTTTCTAGAAGGTATGAAGCGTATTTTTCATCATATGGGAGGAGTGCCAAAAAGGATTAGATTTGATAACCTTTCAGCTGCCGTAAAGAAGGTATTGCCGAATGGGGAACGGCAATTAACGGAGGAGTTCCAGAACTTCGTTCTTCATTACGGATTTGAGTGTGAATTCTGTAATCCAAATAGCGGTAATGAAAAGGGCCACGTAGAATCAATGGTGAAATACGTCAGAAATAACTACTTGCTTCCAGGTCTACACGTCCTGGATTTAGATGAACTAAATCAGACTTTATGGAAGAAAGCTGAGAAAGATCGAGAACGAAAACACTATGAAAAGGAAGAATTAATCTCAGACTTATTTAAAGAGGATCTGAATGCATTTTTGGTATTGCCAAGTAAGGAATACCAATGTGTAAGGTACGAGACGTTGAAGGCAGATAAGTATGGATACATAAAGGTTGAGAAAAACTTTTACTCTACTTCACCGAGGTATGCATTAAATAAAGTCTTAATAAGAATCTCATTCAATACCATAGAAATCTTAACGGAGGAACACGAATTAGTAGTAAGCCATCCAAGATTATATGGACAGTATAGGAAGTCAATAAAATGGCAGCCATACTTAAATTTAATGGCCAAACGCCCTATGGCACTCAAATACACAAGTTTTTATGAACAGCTCCCAGATGAATGGCAGGCTTATTTGAATACATGTACGTCTTCTGAGAAGTCAGAGGCTTTGAGATTCCTAGCAAAGGTATTGAAGGACCATGATTTTAGTAGAATCACTGAAGCTTTAACCATCGCCTCAGAGCATGGTCATCCTTCAGTCGAATCCATTAATCAGGTATTTTACCAGCTTATTAATGGACGAGGGATACGTCCTGAAATAAATCCTAAACAATCATTGCCTAGAATGCCAGAAGCAACAAGAGGCTTAGAGCAATATGATCAGCTTCTGAAAGGAGCTGAGTTAAATTGAATAAACAAATCCAAGAGTATGCCAAACGCTTGAAGTTAAGCTGGGTAAGAGAACATTATGAAGAGATAAAAGCCGAATCACATGATGAATATCTACTTCAGCTTTTCGAAAGGGAAATCCAGCAACGTGAAGAAAGAAAGATAAATTCAATGCTTACTCAAGCCTGTTTACCTAAAGTCAGTGAAAATCCTTTTGATTGGAAAGACATCGTTCTCACCAAAGGATTGAATAGAGAATACTTACTGAACGCCATCTTTATGGAACAGCAAGAGAATCTTATTTTTTATGGTGGAGTTGGTACCGGAAAGACATTTTTAGCAACGCTCATTGGGCTAAATGCCATACATAAGTATGGCAAGGCTATTAAATTCTATACCGTGGCATCATTAGTTAATCAGTTGTTAGAAGCCAATGAAAAAGGCAATCTGAATAAGCTATTTAAAAAGATTGAAAAGCTCGATCTTTTAATTCTGGACGAATTAGGTTACATTCCTTTGCATAAACAAGGGGCAGAATTACTATTTCAAGTTATTTCAATGTGTTATGAAACGAAAAGCATCATTATAACAACAAATCTTCAGTTTGGTCAGTGGAACCATGTATTTGGAGATCCTATCTTGACAGAAGCCGTTATAGACCGCTTAATCCATCATTCACATTTAGTGGTATTTAAAGGTCAAAGTAATCGAATGAAGGAATCTTTATTACAAAATTAAGGAATTAGTGGAATGTTGGCAAGTAACATTTTTGATTGCCGTTTTATACATTTTTTGCTTGCCAAATAC
>NZ_JBCNAD010000080.1:0-1560 GCF_050477905.1 Neobacillus pocheonensis
AAGAATCTCTCAATCTTAGTCCATTTATTGCAATTTACGATATTGTTGTGCCAAAGGATAATATGCTTCGTCAAATTAATGAACTTGTTGACTTTTCTTTTATTTTAGAAGAACTTAAAAATAAATATTGTCTTGATAATGGTCGTAATGCAGTGCCACCTATTCGTATGTTTAAATATCTATTATTAAAATCAATTTTTGATTTATCTGATGTAGATGTAGTTGAACGTTCTAAATTTGATATGTCCTTTAAATATTTTTTAGATATGGCACCGGAAGATCCTGTTATAAACCCTAGTTCATTGACTAAATTCCCTAAGCTCCGTCTCCAAGATGTGAGTTTATTAGATATGCTTATTGGCAAGACAGTTGAGATTGCCTTAGAAAAAGAAATCATTAAAAGTAATGCAATAATTGTGGATGCAACACATACAAAAGCGCGTTACAAACAAAAATCACCTAAAGAATTCTTACAAGAGAAATCAAAAAATGTACGGAAAGCTGTTTATCAAATAGATGAATCAATTAAAGAAAAATTTCCATCGAAACCGACTTCTAACGAAGTAAAAGATGAAGTAGATTACTGCCTTCAAGTCATTCAGGTAGTTGAATCGCAGCCACAAATTAAGGTAATACCAGCTGTAAACGAAAAACTAAATGTCTTAAAAGAGGTCGTAGAAGATTATAAAGAAAAGCTGAGTTTTTCAACGGATCCTGATGCGCGTGTTGGGCATAAATCAGCTGATTCTTCTTTCTTTGGCTTTAAAACACATATTGCGATGAGTGATGAACGGATCATTACAGCTGCGCTTGTTACAACTGGAGAGAAAAGCGACGGAAAGTACCTTGAAGAATTGGTTAAGAAAAGTAAAAAAGCAGGCATGGTAATAAGTACAGTCATTGGAGATACTGCTTATTCTGAAAAAGACAATATCCAGTTCGCAAAAAAAGAAGAAATTCAACTTGTATCTAAACTGAATCCACTAATTACACAAGGTAGACGTGCGAAGGAAGATGAATTTGAATTCAATAAAGATGCTGGTATGTATGTGTGTAAAGCTGGTCACATGGCAATTCGTAAAGCAAGGATAGGAAAGAAAAATCAAAGTAACAGCCAACAACAAGTTTATTACTTTGATATTGAAAAATGTAAAATATGTCCTTTCCAAGAAGGATGTTATAAAGAAGGGGCGAAAAGTAAAACGTATTCTGTTTCAATTAAATCTACAGAACATAAGGAACAAGAAACATTCCAAAACAGTGAAGAGTTTAAAGAACTCGCTCGTTCTCGTTACAAAATTGAAGCTAAAAATAGTGAATTAAAACATGGACACGGGTATGATACGGCATCATCTGCGGGTCTATTTGGTATGCAAATACAAGGTGCAACAACAATTTTTTCCGTCAATTTGAAGCGAATCATTACGCTTTTAAAAGAAAAATAATAGTATAAATAAATGAAAATAGGCCCCTTCTGAGGACTGAATCCAACAAGAAGGGGCCTATTTTTTTTTGAAGTGACAAAGATAAATTAAAAAACGTAAGTTTTTCAGTGCCCTC
>NZ_JBCNAD010000081.1:0-3782 GCF_050477905.1 Neobacillus pocheonensis
TATTTTCCCTCTACTCGATTTCCACAAACGGGCAGTTAGGCATAAAAAACATTGGGGTATAATCCCAATATTTAATGTTGTTTATCTAAAGTAGCCTTAATGCAAATCCAATTAAGAAAAGATTTGTTCCTCCTCTATTCTCCTTTTTACAAAGCCAATCTCTTTTCAGTTGATTAGTGAAACATATGAATTAAAGAATTTTATCTAAATAAGGATGAAGATCTTCACTATCTAGACACGCTTCACATATTATTAAAACGTTTATTTCTCCTTTTTCACTTTTACCTTTCCTCTCACCACAAACAGTACAGACTTGTTCCAAAATTATCACTCCTTAGCACACTTATTTATACTTTTCCCGTATTCTCCTTTTTAACTCCTTTTAGACATTTTCTAATTAACGCACCCAAGGCCCTAAAATGTTATAGAACTTAGTGATAACGAGAAAGTTGAAGTAAAACATCGATGTAAGCGTTTTATTGTAAATAAAATGGTTTATTTAACTAATTTTTAACCCTTTACAATTTATTTTTATCGTCCTAATATCATGCTCATAGAAGAAATTTCATATTGCCTAATCCCGAAAGGGAACGGAGGACCCAATTTTGGGGTTAATTCTACTTATGTAGAAGGGATGTCAATCTCTTTCGCCATCCTACCCGTCAGCTAACTTCGTCGGCTAAAGCGAATGAGGTCAAAAGACCACCTATGAAGGCGCTTTTTGTGCTCTTTTTTACAGAAAAAGCTTGCTTTCGATTTGTGGTCTTATTTGTTTTGGCAAGAGTTTAAGGGGGAATAAAATTCATGGAGGGAGTGATCGTTTGGGGTTAAAAGGCTATATTAGTCTTTAAGGATATGGTAATCGGCATTTCAACAAATAGGGGTGTTTTTCAAAAATAGATAATGGTTAGCAAGATTCATTTAAAATATTGTGAGTAGTGAGAATAATAATTTTCATGTTTTTTTATCACTGGAAATACTGATTATGTATTGTAGGGGGTATTAAAAAATGGAAAGACTTCTTGGGACACTTATGAAAAAATATTATCAAAATAAATCCACACCAACATATTTCGGGATAGGAAATGATTATCTTGATGTTATCACAATGCGTTACAGAGTATTTGGTGCTGTATGGCAATTACATAATGGTTACAGGTATATAATTGGTTACTGGTTTGGTGATAATAAAAAAGATATTTTAAATTTTATTAATTGTGGGAGATGGGCAAAACTTGTAGACCAAGAAGGGCAAATTGAAGAAGTTTATCATATGGTTCGAGAAAAACAGGAAAAAGAGCTTTGGAAAAAACGGATTAAGCTTCCAAATAATATAAAACACCAAGAGAATTGGATAGAGAAAAAGACGGGGTGGTATATCATAAAATCATACAATCACTTTCCTTGCACCCTTACCTGTATTCAAAAAACAAAATACAATATTTGGATTGAACATATCTGTGTCTGCGAATCTAATAATGATATAAAAAAACTTCTTAATTTAATTAACTTGGAACACAATATTAAATTAATCCCAGATGAATTCATTAATTGTATGTGATTTTATGGGATGCATCAGTTTAATGGCTTAACCATAATCAGGGGGTAAATAATCATGACATTTAAAAGGTTACTTTTTGGTCGTCCTTTAAAATCAGAAGAAGCAGAAGCCGAAAAAATGCCGATGTGGAAGGCACTACCGATTCTTTCCTCGGATGCTCTTTCTTCTGTAGCTTATGGGACAGAAATGATATTATTGGAACTAGCGACAGTTGGGGCATTTGCATTTGCTTTTTCTTTGCCCGTTGCTATAGCAATTATATTATTAATTTCTATTCTTATTATTAGTTATAGACAAGTTATCGACGCGTACCCTCAAGGCGGAGGAGCCTATATGGTCGCAAAAGAAAACTTGGGCATGATGTGGGGACGTTTAGCCGGAGTTTCATTACTTATTGATTATACGTTAACGGTAGCAGTTTCTATATCGGCAGGTGTACTGGCAATTACTTCTGCTTACCCTTCTGCTTTACCATATATCGTTCCAATTGGACTTATTTTTACCTGGTTTATGGTATGGATGAATCTAAGAGGCATATCAGAAGCGGGTAACGTATTTGCATTTCCGACTTACATATTTATTTTTTGCATGTTAACCCTGGTAGGTAAAGGGTTATTTGACTGGTTAACTGGTGCAAGTCAGGCAACACACGAAATCACAATACCTACAGAATTACCAGCAAGCCTGACATGGTTTGTTTTGTTAAAAGCTTTCTCATCTGGGTGTTCAGCTGTAACAGGAGTTGAAGCTATCTCCAATGCGGTACCTCATTTTAGGCAACCGGCACAAAAAAATGCGAAACGAACAATGGTTACATTAGGACTGTTATTATCCATTATTTTTGGTGGAGTAACGATTATCTCAAGAGCCTATGATATTCATCCTGATCCAACAGGAACTAAAACTGTTCTTTCAATGGTGGCAGAAGATGCTTTTGGAAGGGGAATTTTTTATTATATTATTCAGTTTGCTACCATGACAATATTAATACTAGCTGCTAATACTGCCTTTAATGGGTTTCCGATATTAGGATCTCTCATGGCGCAAGATAAAAATATGCCCCGAATGTTTGCCAACAGAGGAGACCGTTTAGCTTATAACTATGGAATAATTACACTGGGAATCTTAGCAAGTATTTTACTCATTGTATTTCGCGGAAGAACTGAGGCATTAATTCCTCTTTATGCCATTGGTGTTTTCTTATCATTTACTATGGCACAAATAGGTCTTGTCTTAAAGTGGCGAAAGGATAAATCACAAGGATGGCAACGAAAAGCAATTATAAATGGAATAGGTGCCGTAGTAACCTTCTTTGTTGTAATAATATTCAGTATTACCAAATTTGAAGAAGGGGCTTGGATCGTAGTTGTTATAACGCCTATATTGTTATGGGTAATTACAAAAATTAGTAAACATTACGACAATGTAGGTAAGCAATTAAAATTTGATTTAACTGAGACCATTCCAAGTACTGATACAATCATAATTATACCTGTTGCTGGTATTCATAAGGTGGTGGTATCAACAATTTCATATGCAAAATCACTTACCCCAAATGTGGTAGCTTTTTATGTTGCTTTTTCTCCTGAAGATGCTAAAAAGATGGAAGCAAGATGGGATGAGTGGAACCCAGGTGTCCGATTAGTCGTTGTTACGTCACGTTACCGTACATTAATTAAGCCATTAATTGAATTTATTGAGCGTATTGACCACCACTATAAACATGAGAAGAAAATAACTGTACTATTACCTGAATTTATTACACATAAGTGGTGGCACCGATTATTACACAATCAATCAGGATTACGTATCCGTTCCATATTATTAAATAGAAAAGACGTTGTGGTTTCTACTGTTCCATTTCATTTGAATGATTGATACGTAACTTAATGTAAGTCACAAGTCCAATGATATTTTCATTGGGCTTTTTTATTTTTAAAGATGTAACAATTAAGAAGGGTGAAAAAAGGTAAAGAAGGGAAAAATTATGAATATAAATATATAAAGGAGTGCTGCTAAATGGAACAAGTATGTAACATATGTGGGAATAGCGAAGATGATAGTGTAAATAAGCCAGACATGACAGTATTGCTAATTTGTGAAAATTGTTTAAAAAGTGATATGCTTCCACCTTTATTGGATAAAATGTTCCTTGATTAATATCTTAAACAAATTGATTCAAAAAATAATTAGAATCTTTCTTCTTCAACTACCATGAAAA
>NZ_JBCNAD010000082.1:0-1386 GCF_050477905.1 Neobacillus pocheonensis
TCTAATATAAAAGAGAATTAAGCTGCCATTTCTACCTTCTTTGATGCTGACAAATGAGGAATATCCTTTAACATCTTGTCTTCACTAAAATCAAACTGCTTTTTACCTATGCTAAAGAAAATACGGATCAGTTTATTACATAAAGCAATAAGGGACTGCATCTTCTTTAATGGATTATCAGGTCGTTGAGTATAGTAAGCGTGTAATGCTTTAAATGCTGAATTTTGTGCAACTAGAATCATACAGACCCTAAACAACAGGGCCCTCAATTTCTTACGTCCCCTCTTTGTGATGGTCGTTTTTCCCTTGTGCTTACCGGACGTATTTTCTTTCAAACTTAACCCAGCCAGCTTAATAATTTGTCTGGGATGAGTATAATCACTGAGGTCGCCGACCTCCGCAAAGAAACCGGCAACCGTATCCCTGCCGACACCTTTAATGGCCAACATTTGTGTAACACCAGGTATTTCTTCAAGTAATATATCTATTTTTGCATCCAATTCTTCGAATTTAAGCTGGATTAGTTCATATTTATCAAGTAGCGTTTTCAGCTCCAATTTGGCCATATCAGAGCCTTGCCGAAGTCCGATGGACTTACCAGCAGCTTGCTTTAACTCTTTAATTTTACTGAGCCCCACACTCCGGGTAACGGCTTTTCTTAGGTGGATGAACAGCTCTTGATCAGAGAATTTTATCATTTCATGTGGTAAGGCATTTAACCTTAAGAATTGTAATGCTGCCTTGCCTTCCCACTTCTTAAAAACTGTTAGAAATTCTGGAAAGTACCGATCAATCCAGTTGTGAACCTGCCCTTGGACCGTTTGGAGGTCATCCGTTAGAAGATCGCGAATTTTCTTTGCCACTCGGAGCTCGGCATAAACTCCTTGCGGTATAGTAGGTTCGGCGTATCTTCCGTCTTTGACCAGCTGGGCAATTACTCTGGCATCCTTTACATCATTTTTAGTTGGTGAATTATCATCGAGTTCCTTGCTTTTCTTAACGTGCAAGGGATTTACTGCCACAAACTTAATCTCATTTTCTTTCAGAATATGAGCTAGGTTGAACCAATAATGGCCTGTCGGTTCCATCCCAACTATCACTTTATCCATGGCTTGTTCTCTCTTCAACTCAGAAATCCACTTAAGAAAATGGGAGAACCCCTCTTTTGTGTTTTCAAAATAACAAGGTGATCCGAACTCCATTCCTCTAAAGTCCTGGGCACGTGCCACATGCTTGAATTTAGCGATGTCCACCCCTATAATTAGCGTTTGAGAAGTAATTTGAGCAAGCTTCTTATTTTGGTTATAATTCATTTTAGGCCTCCTGGTATTTGAGTATTGTCCTTTTCGCTGGCCGGCTTCAGGACACTCTCATTCTACCAAGAGG
>NZ_JBCNAD010000083.1:0-988 GCF_050477905.1 Neobacillus pocheonensis
CACTCTCATTCTACCAAGAGGTTATTTTTTTGTTCAAACCTCATTTTCACTCATTACAGGAATGCTGCCTCGTTAGCACAATAAAAAAATGGAATCGCCGCAGCCATCCCAATCTTTAACTCTAGCACCCAGTTAGCTTATGAAGAATACAAATATTAAAGTTTTTCTTTACCTAATGAAAACCCTTCAAATAGTCGCCCACCGAATGGTTCTAAAACCTTTTCACTAAGTAGAACAACTTTGCTTTTCTCACCAGTTTTATAAAAAGTATCAAAGGCTTCAACAAATTCTTCGGTAAATCTTACATCGTATTGTTTCAAAGCACGAATAATCCATTTAGAAGAGCCTACCCAACAACTATTAGTTCTTAATACAAATTCCTGAATAAGTTCAGCTAATGAGTTCGCTATAAATATTTCTTCTGCTCGATTTTTACAACCTATAAAATCATCAAGGGCATCAGTTATATAATAACGTTTTGTCGTAATTATTTCTTCCGTCCATCTTTCAGGACCATACTCCATTATTTCTTTAGCTTCTTCCTTTATAGAATCAATAATTCCTTCATCTTTTATAATAATCCCTTCTAATATCATTCTTTGCATAGAAGGCTTAGCATTTTGATAATCCAAGTTGAAAAAGTGTTTATAGGAAGTTAAATTATGGACAAAAACCTCAATTGCCCAACCAAAATCAATTAATGACTCTCTATACGCTGATTTTAAGCTTTTATCAAAAACAACAATGTCAAGGTCAGACGTATCTGTTGCCTCACCTCTTACAACACTACCAGCCAATACAGCACCATCACAGTCAGGGAAGTATTTATAAATAAACTGTTTGGAGGCTTCAATTGGCTTTAATTTCTTAGAATCTCCCATTTACTTCACCTAATTCTATTTGATTTTCCTAAAATATTCGCTAACTATCTTAAGTAATCCTCTTACTTTTACCTTATTAGACTAAACTCCCTCTATATAGAAAGGAA
>NZ_JBCNAD010000084.1:0-16871 GCF_050477905.1 Neobacillus pocheonensis
AACTTTATGGGGTCAGATCACAAAAATAAATTTTGAAAGCGTTTTTGTCAATATCAGAGAAATCTTCGATAGTTTTCAAAGGTACATAAAATGAATGCAACTGCTAAATTTCATTATTACATTGTGGATTCGACTAAAGATCAATACCTTAATTTGGTTATTTGAAGTTTAACAATTTCCCTGCTACTTCAATTTTACTTATCTATTTAATTGCTTCACTTTCACAAGCTTTTTTTCCTTACTTACCTTAATGATTTCCCCAATAATACTGATAGCAATCTCTTGTGTTGTTTCAGCGCCCATTTCTAATCCGATTGGGGAATGGACCTGTTCCGACTGTTCTTGCGTGACCCCTTCACTTTTTAATTTTTCAAATATGGTTATGACCTTGCGTTTGCTGGCAACCATCCCAACATAGGCAATTGGAAATTGCAGCGCCGTTTTTAAAACAATATCATCACCATCTTTTGTCACAATCACCACGTATGACTTTTCATTAAGGTTGGCTGCGAGTAAAGCCTTCCCAATATCCTCATTCACAAAAAGGTTTGTCGCATTAGGAAAGCGTTCCCTCGTACAATAATCAATGCGATCATCGACAATGCAATAAGGATATTCAAGGGAATCAGCCAGCTTTGCCAGCGCATTTCCTAAATGACCAGCTCCACACAAAACGAGTTCGGGCCTGCTTGTATAGACTTCAATAAAGACTCGTAACGTACCGCCACAACTCATTTGAATTCCGTCTTTTGCGTGTCTATTCAATTTATATTCAACGATTTTCGATTTACCCAATTGGATTGCTTTAACACTCTCTTCGATGATATAGTGTTCAGCCAAGCCCCCTCCGACAGTGCCTTCAATCGTACCATCACGGTATACAATCATTTTTCCAACATGACTGGGAGTCGAGCCCTTGGATTCAATTATCATGGCTAGTGCAAAGGTTTCGTTTTGATGGTTAAGTAAGGCCACTTTTTCCATCAGTAGCATGAATAGCTCCCCCCTTTTTCGAAAAAATTAATTCGTTCGAAATTGCTTTAAGCTAAGAAAATAACGTAAAAGATTTAACGCAACAGTTTTTCTGTAAGTTGCAGTAGAGCGCTGATCGTCGATTGGTCTAATGATTTTATCGAAGGCTGCGACAACCTGGATGATGTCTGTATCGGCTAGTGGTATGGTTTTCCCAACTAGTATCTTTTCAATATCAATGGAACGAACCATCGTGGGTCCGACCGCTCCAAAGGCAAAGCGAATGTCAGCGATTCGATTTTCATTTATCCGGATAAAACCCGCAAACGAGACTTTAGCAATGGCATCAGCGTTGCGGTTGCCGACCTTTTCAAAAATGACATGAACTCCATCTTCTAATACGGACGGCAAAATAATTTCAGCCAGAATCTCATTATGATTACGTTGAACCCGTCGCGGTCCTTGAATAAAATCGTGAATCGCAACTATTCGATCACCAGTTACGGAGCGTAGCAAAAGCTTGGCATTGTATACATACAATAAAGGAAGTGTGTCACCGGCTGGAGAAGCGTTGCAAATATTACCGCCTAATGTTCCTCGGTTACGAATGGCTGGGGCCGCAATCGTTTTAATCGCGTTCTTTAATGGAATTGGAATTAACGGATGTTCAAGTAAATCACTATAGGTAGTGCAGGCTCCGATGTGGAGATCCTTGTGATTTCGATATATCTGCTTTAATTCGGTAAGATGATCAATAAAAACAACAGGTTTAGGAATTTTTGGAGGAACTCCCCTTCGGCTTTTGTGAAGAACCATAACATCGGTTCCGCCTGCTATGATGGCACAGTCCTCTTTATTCAATTGGCTTAACGTTTGGTCTAAACGATCGAAGCGAAAGGCGGTTATTTTTTCTGCCATAGGCCGTCACCTTTGTTAGCTGCCATATTTATCGCATCAACAATCATATTGTAACCCGTACATCTGCACAGATTTCCGGAAATACCTTCCCGGATTTCTGCCTCTGAAGGATGAGGGTTCTTGGTTAATAAAGCGGCACTTGCCATGACCATCCCCGGAATGCAGTATCCACATTGCACTCCTCCGGCATGGGAATAGCTCTCATCCAAAAGCTTAAATTGTTCCGTTTCCATGATTCCTTCAATCGTTAGAATATCGGCACCAGCAATTGAGCCAATCGGAATCAAGCAGCTGTTTTGCAAAAGGTTATTCACAAAAACACTGCAGGCACCGCACTCCCCTTCACCGCAGCCTTCCTTTGTTCCGATTAACTCAAACTCATCTCTTATTAAATCTAGTAATCTTGCTGTGGGAGGAGCGTCCGTTTCTACTAATTTTCCATTTAGGGTAAATTTAATCATCCCACTTCACCATCTTTCCTCCAGAGACTTTCCATAATGACTTCCGGTGTAATCGGAATTTGTTGAAAAGAAGTTTTCAGTGCATCTTCGATCGCTGCTTGGACTGCTGGAGCGCCGCCGATTAATGTCAATTCGCCTGCGCCCTTCGCCCCGTAGGGACCGTCCGCATAAGGGTTGTCAAAGACCTTGCTTTCAATGGACACTACGTCCATTGAAGTCGGGGGTCCATAATCCGTTATACTTTTTTGTTGGATTCTGCCTTGTTTTGACGTCATCTTTTCTAAATAACCGTACGCTAAACCTTGGGCCAAACCACCGTCAATTTGGCCTTTCATAATCCGTTCATCGATGACCTTTCCCACTTCATAATTGCCGTACACTTTTTCTAACTTTACATTTCCTGTTAACGTATCTACTTCTAATTCCACGATGTTCACCCCCCAAGAATAAGCCGGGTAGGCATCTCCAGTGAATGTTTTCTCGTCCCAGGGAATCATTTCACGGTGGACATAATGCTCCACTACTTCCTGTTCCACTCCTGGCTTCCACTGAGCCTTCAGATTTTTTGCAGCTCGTTCCAGCAATTTTCCGACAATCATCGTCGTCCTGGAGGCTACGGTCGGACCGGAGTCTGGAACCTCTTTTGTATCAGGAGCAGGATAAAAAACTTTTTCGAATGGAAGGTCGAGTTCTTTTGCGACAATTTTACTCAAAGTGGTATAGATTCCTTGTCCCATATCAGAATTGGAGATTTTGAGCGCAACTTGGTCGTCCTTTGATTTCACCAATTTCACCGTTGCTTTGATATGATCTCTTTCGCCACTGCCTGTAAATCCACAGCCGTGGAGGAACAGCGAAGTACCTATGCCTTTTTTATAACGCTGATTTTGTTGATTTAAACGGTGAAATTCCTCTTTTTTCTTTTTGTATTGTGATGCGTTGAGTACGTCCTCAATCATATCTTCCACTAAGATTGGGTCGCGGAATTGCCCTTTGGTTATAGTGGGGTCTCCTTGTTTGACGAGGTATTTTCGTTTATATTCAAGTGGTTCGATGTTTGCAAGTTTACTAAGATGTCCGATATGGCTTTCGATTCCGGCAAAGCTTTGCGGCGCACCAAAGCCTCTAAAGGCGCCATTCGGTACGGTATTGGTTTTTAAAACATAGCCTTTTGCATGAAAATGGGGAATTTTATAAACACCGGCACTGTTGATTAAGGCGCGCTGCAGCACGACTTGGCTCAATCCCGCATTTGCCCCGCCATCGAGATAGATGTCCACACACAGGCTCAAAATATTTCCTTCCTTATCAAGAGCTGTTCGATAGTTGAGTTTGGCCGGATGCCTTTTCGTAGTCACCACCATATCCTCTGAACGGTCGAACACAAGCATCACCGATTTTTTTATTGCCTTTGCAGCAACGGCCACGTGACAAGCCATCATCGAAGGAAACTCTTCTTTGCCTCCAAAGCCTCCGCCAGTTGGGCTTTGAACCACTCTGACTTCCTCGTCACCACACGCTAATGCACTTAACAATGCATTTTTTATATAATAAAGACATTGCATCGATCCTTGGACGACAATTTCATCTTCCTTATAAATGGCAAGCATTCCTTGCGGCTCCAGGTAGACATGCTCCTGATAACCGGTATCATATTCTTCTTCAATAATTTGATAGGCTCCATGCTCAATCGTTGAAATGATTTCTAAACTCTCACCAAATTCATAGTTTGCCATAGTAACCCCAGATGCTGCTTTTTGTTTAATGGCATCGTCTAAAGTATATATAGCCGGATGTTCTTCGAATTCAATCTTCACTTCATCTAATAAATGGTACAGGATATCAAGATCTGCTCCAACGAGCATCAGAATCGGCTCACCAATATAATTGACCCACTCATTGGCAAAAATGGGCTGATCCTCTTGAATAATTTTCACATAATTTGGTCCAGGGATATGCTCGGCTCCAACGGCTTCATACCCATCCGGAAGGCTTGGCAGTTCGATAGATTTGATTTTCCCATAAGCAATCGGTGACCGAACCAATACACCATAAACCATATTTTCCAATTTCACGTCACTAATATAGGGCAGTTGGCCCGATACTTTACCTTTATGGTCCTTTTTGGGCACTGAGGTACTAATATCTTTGAGACTCATTGCAACAACACCACCCTTCGGCATGTTTTTAGGGCCAAAGGGACGTTTCTTTTGGTCTTAACTAATTTCATCTAAGCCATGAGAACCGTCCCCGTGGAATTCTGCGTATGATTCATTTTTATTCAAAAATTACTGATAAATTCAAGTTTTATCATAATCTAGCGCTCTTTGGTAATCCTCCTGCGTATCAACATCCATGACTACTCCCGGATCCTTTACATTTATGTAATTTTTTTCGTAACGGCCCAGGACTGCACGCAAATTACTATCTGGATTGGTTTCGAGAATTTTTTGCTTCACTTCGCTTGATAGTTTTATAGGGTGGCCGCCTTTAAAGTTAAAGCTGGGTATCACGACGGTTCCAGTTTGCTTTGCTAATAGCTGAACAGTTTCTTTTTTAACAAGCGGACAATCTCCAGGTGTGATAAAAACGGATGCAGAATTGACTTCCTTACAGCCTCTTTTAATCGAACTAAACATTCCCTTGTTAAAGTCTTCGTTATAAACAAATTTGAGTTCAAATGAATAGGCATTTTTACTGCTGAGTTTTGCTATTTCCTCTCGGATGATTTCCGCTTGAAACCCGGCTACCACGATGATTCTGCTGCATATCCCATCAAATTTGGATACGGTTTGCTCTAATATCGTCATTTGCTTCAATGGCAACGTCATTTTAAATGTATTCGCTCGGCTGGAATATCCAGCAGCTAGGACGATTGCTTCCATGCTATCACCTTCTACATATCGGAAATCTTACTCATGCCCCATAAGGTAATCGATTTTTGTGCCTTTGCCTTATTTTCTATTTTATGGCTGGCAATTTATTTAATGAATTAATTCTAATAGAAGATGAATCCCCTCTTTTTTTAAAATAACTTTCATTTACAAGATGTTTGTCTACTTATCTATAAAAATTTTGATTTATAATTAAAAATTTACTTATTGTCCATGACAATATTCTAGATTTCTGCCCATATTTCATATAGACGGGCTCTAATATCCTTTCAATGTGTAATATATAGTGTAATGTCATAGTAATTCTCCATCTTAGAAAGGAAGTGTAAAAAATGGATAATGCCATTCCACTATTTGCTGGTGCTAATGTTGTTCCCCAGCCAGCATTTTCTTACGGCTGTGCAGCTCCTGTTTATGCAAGTTGTTTTCCTGCTCGCGGGTGCAACGATTTTATCATCATTGTAGTGTTGTTCATTTTACTAATCATTATAGGTTCAGTTTGTTTCTGCTAATAAAAAGGGTTCTATTAAATAATCCTCATCTTTACTCTAGATGAGGATATTCCCTTTTATTCTGCCTTGGCAATCTTATCATTTTGTATTGTTTGAGTAAGGATATAGCTATGTATTATTAAAAGATAAACATATTGTCCCAACAGCCACTATTTCTTTTGATGGCGAAAAAACTTATCAAAAAATTTATAACGGAAAATGGCTTAGTAATGGTGAATATGCCGTTATACATAGACTAGCTGTAGATAACCATTTCAAAGGATTAGGAATTTCCTCAGAACTATTACAATCTGTAGAAAAAATGTGTTTGGATAGAGAAATCACCAGTATCAAAATTGATACACACGTAAAGAACTTACCCATTCAGAAACTTCTACATAAAAATGATTTTACATATTGTGGTGAAATTTATTTGGAAGACAGTAGTAAAAGAATCGCTTTTGAGAAACTGTTATAAATTGAACTAGAAAAGCAGAGGTTGTGTATTCCTCTGCTTTTTAATTTAATTAACTGTTTGTTCGTATTGCGTACTAAGACACTATCGCCCAATCTTTAGGGTTTAGACTATCTATAGTGAAAAACATTGGTGTGCCATCATTCATAAATTCAATAATCATCAATTTTCCTTTTTCGTTTTCAGGACATTCATTTGGACTTTTGTAAGTCGATTCAGCACTAATTACTTTATAAGAAGGCTCATCAAACACCCCATCATCACTGATATATTTAATTCGACTACCTTCTTTTACATCCACTATATCTAACACTTAATCCACTCCTTTAATACACAATGTGAGTCTTTTCTACATTATCCATTTTAACAAGCATTATTAATTTAGGTAAAATGCCTGTTTTTTTGGAAGAGGTATATTTTTTGCACCTCTTAACCGAACCCGATACTTTATTTAGTATCGCTTTTTTCAAACATATACTGATTAACAGGAGGTTGCTTGCCCATTTGGGATCAATAATGAACCCCTTCAGGTATTTTCCAGAGGTGCGACAATCACAACTTAATTAGCGTGAACCAACCCAAAATCATATTCATAACAAACCTGATATAATCTCTCTATTTCTTCTTTTGAAGGCACTTTAGGATTGTTATCGGGACTACCGCTGTTTAGAGCATCAGCTGCCATTTTACCAATGACTCGAACAAAATTGTCCTTTTGGATGCCCCATTCTTGCAGGTTAGGAATATTTAACACGTTGCAAAGTCGCTTTACTGCTATTACCGCTGCCTCCGCAGCTGCTTCATCCGATAAGCTTGGATTATTAGGTTCAAAAATCCTTCCCAAATCTGCTAATCTTTCGATACAGGATTCCTTGGAAAATTCTAAAACAGCTGGAAGGAGCATTGCATTTGAATAACCATGCGGAACATGGAATAATGCACCAATAGGTCTCGACATCCCATGAACTAAACATACCGAAGCATTAGAAAAAGCCATTCCTGCTTGCAGCGCCCCTAGGGACATCGCTTCCCTTGCATCCATATTTTCTCCATCCTGATAGGCAGAAACGAGATTATTGACAATTAATTTCATTGCGGATAAAGCCAATTGATCCGTCATGTGATGGGACTTTCTTGATATATAGGCTTCGATGGCATGACTAAGAGCATCTACTCCCGTTGCTGCTGTTACATGTTTTGGCGATGGCACTGTTAATATTCGATCCACAATAGCTACAGCCGGCATAAACGCTGGCTGTTTAATCATCATTTTCACATCGTTAGAGGTGTTTGAAATAACTGTAACATCCGTTGCTTCCGAGCCCGTGCCTGCTGTCGTGGGGATGGCAATATGGGGAACAGGGGGAACCTCCGCTGTCTTTTCACCATTCATATAGTCACCAATATAGCCCATATTTGTGGCTAGGACTGCAACGGCTTTTGCTGTATCCATACAGCTTCCCCCTCCTAGGGAAATGACCACATCGCAATTTTCCACTCGAAAAAGCTCCAGCGATTCTTCCACATATTTGTCCGTCGGTTCTGATTTTACCCCCATATACACTACACTCTCGACATGATTTTCAGCAAGCTTTTCTTGGCAAACACGTACCAAACCAAGTTGATCAATAATCGGATCGCTGACAATTAGAGCCTTTTTCCCTTTTAATGAAGTCTGTCTCCCAATCTCTTTAAATGCGTTTCTTCCATAAAATATCGCTTGTGGCGTTCTAAAGATTTTAAAAGTGTCCAATCTATGCCACCTCCCAAAAACAGCCTATTCTATATAGGCCTGGTTTATGAATGTTAGCCTATTATTATAGAATCATAGAAATAGAAGCACGGATTGTTCACTTTTTTAGCTATGCAGTCCTGGGTCATCATGACTAAAATGAGGTGTTTGCGAACGGGAGTCCCAGATAACTCTATATAACCACGGAAAATATTAATATAGACAATCTCCCATTTGTTATATTTCCCCACCAAAGGTGCCCACTGTCTGCCTTTCAGGAGCAAACACCTGCCCGTTCCATTTCAACACGGTTTGCACTTCTCCCAGGCTGTCAGCATTGTACCTGCCGGCTATCCTTTGATGAGCTGCTAACTCAAAGATACCATCCCTGTTTATATCAACCGGATATAAAGCTGCCAGAGGGTTTACCCAGCCATTAATAGGATCCTTCAACATACCTTGAGGGTTATATATTTCCGATAAATAGTCCTTCCCCTTGTAAGTAAGGTCAAGAATAAACTTTTCTTTGAGATGATAACTAATCACCTTTGCTTTGTATTGATTTTCATATGTCACATCGTATTTATAGGCTTCATTGAATGCATCCGAATCAAAAATCTGCCTTATTTGACCGTTAATATAAGAAAAAATATACGCATAAATAGTACCGCCGCTTCCCCCGGTATCAATGACCACTAAAATATCATCGCCTTTTTTACCTGTAAAATCACCAAGAAAAAGAGTAGGATTGTATCCAGAGTTATTTTTAAAAGTGATGTGATCATATTTATGTGTTCTTCCATTTTGGACAACCAAGGTGATATCTTTCCAAAATGGACTATAAGGGGTTTTATTCGCAGTCAGAAAAACATTATCCTTTATCCCGTCTCCATCGATATCCCCCATCTTTACCGTTACTACGGAGGGACTGTTGGTTCGCATTTTTCTTGGATCAGCAGATTGCAGTCTAGCCCGTATTTCTAAAAGTTTGTGTCTTGAAGGATACGGATTAGCAAAAGACAAAGCCATATCAATCGTTTGTAGTGCCTCATTTGTTAATCCGGCTCTTGCCTGCGTATTAGCCAAACAGTACCAATAAAAAGGATGATTCGCTTCACGTATTTTTGTGTAATAGTGATGGAGCTCTTTATTGAAATCGTTGGTGCCCATACGCATCCCCACCTGTCAAATTATTATTCGGACGGATCAAGAGACTGTCATGCTCTCGGTGTCTCCTTTGGTGAAAGACATAAAGATAGTGTGTCTTTAGTGAGATTCAATACCAAAATGTTCTTTTAATATTTCTTTGAATCTTATTTGATCAATCTCTTCTTTATGAACATTTCCATCCTCCCATTTGGTAAACGAAGTCTCTGTAAGAGTCTCATTTCCTCTATCTGTCAGTCTAGTGATTAAAGGACGCTTATTAAAAGGAGAATCGGGATGTTTTAGAATGATATTTTGGACCTCATTTAACATAGATACGTCATTAAATACTTCCTTAGAATCAAATGCATAGCCCTTTTTCCAGTCATTGTCCTTATTCTTCAATTTCATATAAAAAATGTAATCTCCATAATCTGTCTCTTCCTTTTTCACTCGAAATTCACCGTTATTAGATGTTATTGTCTCTCCAGTAAACGGAACAGGTTTTAATGGCAAGTTTCCCCCGAAGCCAGTATCAATTATATAAAGCTGCCCGTTATGTTTCATAACATTAGCCACATGGGTCTTGCCCATTGTATTCCATTGTTGGGCGTTATTATCGTAAACCACTCCACGTACTAAAGATGCATTTAGACCATTTTCTAATAAGAAGTAAAAGAAGATAGAATTTAGTTCATAGCAAATTCCACCCTCATTGTTGAAAATTATTTTGTTTAGTAAGTTCTTTTTGGTAATTTCAGTGGTCTTCTTCTTAATGATACACAAGTTTTCGAACGGAATTGTCTCCGCTGTTTTTTCAAGAACCATATCCAAATTCTCAAATGTGATGACTAGGTCATTCGGGATACCAACTC
Organism: Neobacillus pocheonensis; assembly: GCF_050477905.1. NCBI lineage: Bacteria > Bacillati > Bacillota > Bacilli > Caryophanales > Bacillaceae > Neobacillus > Neobacillus pocheonensis. The sequence continues at coordinate 9,965 of NZ_JBCNAD010000084.1, forward strand.
TATTACGGAATAATAAGTTTAAGTCACTCATCCAACTTCCTCCTTAAAACCATTTATCATAAAAAAATGGTAAATACTGTTTATTTAAAAGTACTCATTTATACTAAATTTATCTAAGTTTAATAACCCAAATAAACAACTATCTTCATTATAATGAAAAGGTGGTAAAAATATGAAACTAGGTGCATTTTCTGTAAGTTTAACTGTAAATGATATTCATAAATCTAAATCATTTTATGAAAAGCTTGGATTTCAAGACCATGGTGGGGATATTACCCAAAATTGGCTTATTATGAAGAACGAAAATTGCATTATTGGGCTATTCCAGGGCATGTTTGAAAAGAACATTTTGACTTTTAATCCCGGCTGGAATGAGAATGCTGAAAATCTTGAATCGTTTACGGACGTTCGGGAGCTTCAAAAACAATTAAAGGAAAAAGGAGTAAAATTGCAATCTGAAGCCGATGAATCAAGTGAAGGACCAGCATATTTTACCATTGAAGACCCTGATGGCAATCAGATTCTTATCGATCAACATAGATGATATACGGTATTGTCAGAACAAGGAACTACATACTACCAATTTACCTAAAAAAACAACTCAGTTCATGTTGTAACGGGTATACTTGTGAAGTGCAAACGGTTATATTGACAAACCTAATCCATAGCGAATCACATAAATTTCCCAACACAAGTCACAGTATATTGCACAGTAAAAAGGCTTAGATTCTATAAGCCTTTTTTAATATTTTCTTTTTTTCACGAAAACACCCGTAAGTTGTACAAGTTCATTAGACGCTAGAACGCGTTTGATAAATAAGCGGAGAAATTCCTCTTATTTAAGAAAAAGCACTGAAAATTGCAAAAATAAACGGAAGGATTCCGCCTATTCACTCGAAAAACATGAAAATGGGTAATTTTGCTTTGCTTAATCGGAAAACCTCCGCTTAAATACCTCGAACTGAGCTCCATTATGCATTTAACCGGAGAATCTCCGCCTATTGGCAACCGTTATCTTAATACCTTAATGCCCATTTTCCAGCAAATAAGAAATAATATCTTTATTCTCACATTCTAGCGAACTTGGGAGATCATGACGATTTGAATTTAAACTAAAATAAAAAGTATCCACTTTATCCAGATATAAATTATATAGTAATAAGTTCTTTTTACTTGTGAGCTTGCTTATCATCTGTTCAAAAAATTCTCCCTGAGTCATGATGTCCTCTGAACCTAAGTGGAAAATCCCTTTTAAATCATTTTCAATAATAAATCGTAGTTGCTTTGCCAGCAAAACATCCAAATGATTATTACATACGAGATTGCTGAATACATCTATAACTTTATTATTTATTATGCTTTCTTTAATTAAGGTCCATCTTTGTGAATCCTTACCCCATATCGCTGGAATGCGGATGACTATTACTCGCTCTTCCAAAATTTCCTTCAGCATATTTTCACATTTAATTTTGAATTTACCATAATCAGATTCTGCAATCGGTATATCTGTTTCTATGTGGGCTCTTAACAAGTCTCCATCAAATACATTTGTAGTAGAAAAATAATAAATACGGGTATTTGTATTTTGGAATATCCTGCCCAATTCCTTATGAAACTTGAGTTGCTGATTAAACTCCCCTCTAAGGCATGAAATAACTATGTCGGGGTTAATTGTATTTGTTATTTTTTTTAACTTATCGAGCTGCTGAACTTCTAATTGGAACTGCTTATCAGCGGGCAGACTAGTTAACTTTGAGAAATAAGTTCCATAAACGTCAAATTCATCACTCAATTCATCAATTAAGGCTCTTCCTACAAGACCGCTTGCTCCAAGAATTAGGATCTTTTGTTTCATCATTTTTTCCCCTTCCGACAAACACTTTTAATTTATAAAAAGAACAATAACTAAAAAAAGAAGTCAATGTTTTGGTTTGTTCAACTTTCGCCGCGATAGTTCCATACCTAATGTTTTCAATTCTATAATCATGTAAATAATTCCTCTAAATGGTCGCATAAACTAACCTCCCTTTACTTGAAAAAGGAAAAAGCTTTACTCCTATTTCAAGTAAAGCTCCCAAATATGTATGATATTTTATTTTTAAGAAGAGACTGTCTGCATCCCCTTTTAGAAAAAGGGGTCACATTGAAACTTTTATAACCTCATTTTTTCTCCATCGCTAATTCTCTTCTGTTTTCGGCTAAAGGTGGTTGTTCCAGCCAACCGTTTTCAATCATCAATTCGATCCAGTCGTTTCCAATTTTTACATCCCCAGAAATGGCCATCATATAATGTGGTGTCAAATCTCTTCTCGGAGAAGATGCCCATCCTGTCCCGTAATACACCATTGCAGTTGAGAATAAGAATCCGACTTGAAACATCATTAGCTTTTCTGAAAACGGAGAAATGGTGGAATTCGAAACTTCTGCTTCTAAAGTGGGTGGTGCAGGCAGATTTTCCGTATTCAATAAGTCATTAAACATACGGATGTGGCTGTCTTTTGTTTTCACGGCTTTCAATAAAAAGTCTCGGACTTTCTTAGACTGAGCGACTTGGCAAAAGGCAACTGTCACTGCTTTCGCCATTATGCTCTTCTTCAAATTAAAATATATATCGGTAATTTCAATACAACTTAATGGTCTTTTTTCACCCAACCATCCCGCTAAAAAGTTGTCGTCTTTGACAAAATCAGGCTTTTCAGGTGGTAAAACCACAGGGGGGCGATAATATAAACCTTTTTCTAACAAAACATTCTTTGTCTGATTAACCAATTCAACTGCAGAAGCATTACAACTCGTAAAATATTCACGAACGTCAAGTCGAGTACTTGTAGTGACCGCCCCGCTGTACCCATGACAGCCATGGATGGTCATGATATTTAAAAAATGCAAACACAATACATCAGAAAAAAGACGTGGTGTGTTTGGTATCACGTCTTGATTCGTAAATCCGATTGGAACTGGAAAACCTTCACTGATAAAGAATTCTTTTATTTTATCCAAATTTTTGGTACTAAGAGAAATCGCAAATTCAAAAACATTTTTGATTTCCTTGTCCTCCAGGTGTTCCATCATCTGTTGATGAAAGCAAAGCCCTGCTGTTTCGTTTAAATATTGTGTCCAGAAGGCAGCTATCTCTGCGGATGTCAATTTGGTTTCATGATTGGAATTCACATAAGACACCTCATTGTTTTTTTCATATATTTTCTTACACTGCATTAAAATATACATTTTCTTTAGTTAACTAAACTACCCCGTTAATCCGTAACCACCAGCTTTTCCCCTGGTTTCGAATACGAAAAATATTCTTTAAAATCAAAGGATATTCCTTCCAATACCCTTCTTCCTCTAAACTGCCCGTAAGCTGAATAAGCATAGGGCTGTATTTTTATAAGCTAGATTTTTAATGAAAGAACCCAATTTGTTAAACATAAAACAGTAATTTCTAAGCAATATTGAATTCAGTTTCCTATTTACAAATTTACAGATCATCTCCTTTTCTTTTATAGGCAGCCACACAGTCAAATAGGTATTGACCTACATATTGTACAAAAAGTAAGTTACCTGCGTTATATCCTATATTTACAATTGGAAAAAGAGTGGGGATTTGATTTACTTGTTCTTCACCGTATTATTGGTACGCCAATTCGGATGCATTAGGATGCTTCTTTTAAAGTTCAGTCCATTAACAATGGAGGCAGTAGTATGACAAATTTTTATTCTTTTCACGGGACCATCACCATGATTAGTGATCTCGTAGGACATAACGGTGAAGGAGAAGGCTGTAATAAATTAATATCGATACAAAACGAAGTAGGAGCAATAGTAAATTTCGTGGTTTCACCTTCAACTTACTTTGTAGACCATGTCATGGTGGCAATAGGAGATCGAGTAACTGGCTATTATGATGGGAATGCTCCTGCTATTCTAATTTATCCGCCACAATATCCTGCACTTATCATGGTAAAAGATAGTCCCTATCAAAATGTAAAAATAGATTATTTTAATAGTCAGTTAGAAAGTAGTGATGGAAGATTACGATTAAATATATCTCCATTTACCCAAAAACTTTTAACAAATGGGCAACCCTTTACAAGAAACCTTGCGAACCGAGATTTAATTGTTATTTATGGACCTGCCACAAAAAGTATCCCTGCCCAAACCACACCGTATAGAATAATCGTTTGGTGCTAAACGTTAAAAATCTCTTCAGCTTGATACTGAAGAGATTTTTTTCAGTTTATTTAAATGATTTGCAGGAAGTGTCCGATAAACCGAGTTTCTATTCCGTTCTTTGTCTACAATTTCTTCAAAATAGGAAAGCAGGTTGTATTTTTAAGGTCTTCCCGTTGCAGTGCTACTTCTATCATTGCTTTTATATACCCTGTTTTATCTCCAATATCGTAACGTTTTCCTAAAAGTTCTAAAGCAAACAGTCTTTCCTTTTGACTTAAGAGACGTAGTGCATCGGTTAACTGCAATTCATTTCCGACGCCAAATTCAATCGTTTTTAAATACGAGAAAATAGACGGGTTCAGAATGTAGCGTCCCATAACAGCCATATCGGATGGGGCATTGTGAATCGTGGGCTTTTCTACTAAATCGTTTACTGAATGAACCTGGCCAAACTTGCTCCTTGGGTCAATAATGCCATATTTTGAAACATCTTCCGCTGGCACTTTTCTCACACCATTGACAGATTCTTTCGTGCGATAATAAATATCTATCAATTGTTTTAAAACAGGTGGCTCTGAAACCATAATATCATCACCCAGCAGGATCGCAAATGGCTCATCTCCAATAAACTGTTCCGCACATAAAACCGCATGACCAAGTCCTAATGGTTCTTTTTGACGAATATAGTGAATATTCGCCATGGAAGAAATCTGCTGCACTTCTTTTAGTAGATCCATTTTCTGTTTTTCCTCTAGCATAATTTCTAACTCAATTGATTTGTCAAAATGATCTTCACTAAACCAGCGGCGAATGGTCATGTATAGAATCCATACGCTAGCTACTCCCATAATTGCCTCCGGAACAAGCATACTCCAGGAATTCAGGCCGAATATTCGTGTGGACAACTCCATGACCCACAAGGAAGCAGGTGGCTTATCAACGGTGATAAAATTTGATGCATCAATCGAACCGAAGAAAAATGCCTTCCCGCTCTCCGTCCCTGCCTGAACGGCGGCGCTATAGAACGAATTGGCCCAGCCTGATTGGCCGAGACCCCATATATATGCGACTGCTGTCAATATTAATAAAATCCAAAGAGTAGACCTTTCCCATGGCGGATCACCCTGCCGACCTTATAATAAAGAAGCTTTTCTCCTTTGTGATGAATCAGATTTATGTGTTTTTAAGTTTTCCATATTGATTTTCCTTTCCGTTATCTCCATATTAATGACCCCTTCAAGTAAGGACTTTTCTCAAAGTTCATGTCCCTATTGTGCAACCCCAACCTGAATTGTGCTTGAAGGAAAGCTGAATGTTTCCTGAAAATCAATCAAAATGAAAAAGTTTGTTCAAGGTTTCAAGAAAAAAGCTGTTAAGTGATGCCTTAAAGGGTTGTGGTTTTATGGCGCCTTTCTATAAACCCTGCCGAAATGACGATCGCTTTAGCAGCGTTATGGGTATATAAAATAACAGAACTCGCCATAGTAACTGGCGAGCTTCTATAAGAGGAATACATAAATCTTAGTGCAGTAAAAAAGGGGATTGCCGCAGCTATCCCAATCTTTAACTCTTGCCACCGTTACTTGAATAAGCAACAGACTCTTATTGCTTAAAATCATCGTGTTGTAAATAAACACACTTTTTGTTTTTGTTGTGTTTTTCGTGCGTTGTCGAATTATAATTTAATCCTCAAACTAGAATTACATTAATCAATTCAAGAAGGAAAGACTATTTAATAAAGGGGGATAATTAATGAAATACAAAGCAGAGAAAACGATCGTAATTTCATCCTGGATAATTGTGTCACTATTATTAATAAAATTGACACCAAAAAATAAAATTCGTGAATCAATAGTTGTATTTTTATTTAAACAAGCACTAACATGGATTTTTGGATTACTAGTGGTACAAAAAAACTTAATTTCCTATCCATATCGCTTATTTTTCAAAAAGGCAAATAAAGCTAGTTTTTCATTCGAATACTTTATATATCCTGGACTGTGTGCTTTATTTAGTTTGTACTACCCAAAAAATAAATCTATCCTTTTAAAAAACCTACATTACTTTATTAGTACTTCAGTAATAGTCGTCTTTGAAATTATTGCAGTGAAATATACAAAATTAATTAAATATAAAAATTGGACTTGGTATTGGAGCTTTATAACAATTTGGATAACTGATTACTTAACACAAACTTTTCATAACTGGTTTTTTAAAACTAAATTTCAAGAATAAAAAGGGACAGGTAGACTGCCTCTTTTTGTATTAATTTAAATACACGATAAGAGCCAAAAACGACATTAGTCTTGTTGAACTAATCTCCCTCAATAAAGAAAGCGAAATCTCACGATTTCTTCGTGATTTTCATAGTTGTTTATTTACTAGTAATTGCTTTTTAGGTGGGTAAATATCACTCGAAAGGATAAAATTGGACCCAAGAAGAAAAAAGACTCATAACCCACCACCCAATTACTTACACAAATTGGTAAATGAGTAAAAATATGATCGCACTGGTGGATGTCCACATTTCTCATGGAGGTCAACCCTCCCATGCCTCACAGAGTCTTCGCTCTCAAATTCCTTTGTCCAACCTTTCCATGAGGTGGATGTCAGCCATGCTGCCCCACAGGGTCCTGCCCGTAATTTAGTTGCTTTGCCGACTAATCCGTGCTTCAGATGTACCCGTCCTACAAAACACACAACTACTAATTTTTCTAATATAAAAGAGAATTAA
>NZ_JBCNAD010000085.1:0-732 GCF_050477905.1 Neobacillus pocheonensis
CAGACTGTCGACAAATTCGAAAAAAATCGGATTTATCGACAGTCTTTTTTGTATAATTAAGGTACTGAGATTTCCATGAGGTGATGAAATGCTAACGAAAAATACACAGATTAATCGGGACCAATTAGAAATGATTACTTTAGACCAGCTTGTACCTGCGAATCATTTGGTTCGTAAAATGGAAGCTGCTCTCGATTTTTCATTTATATATTCACTTGTTCAAGAAATGTACTCTACCGAACGTGGGCGTCCAAGTATTGATCCTGTGGTATTAATTAAGATGGCCTTCATCCAATATACCTTCGGTATTCGCTCTATGCGCAAAACAATAGAAGAGATTGATACGAATCTAGCTTATCGTTGGTTTTTAGGTTTTGGATTTCATGATAAAGTCCCCCACTTCTCAACATTCGGGAAAAATTACGAACGACGATTCAAGGATTCAGATTTATTTGAACAGATTTTCTATCGTATTTTGAAGGAAGCTGCAGAAAAGAAGTTGGTTAGTGGCGAGCACGTATTTATTGATTCTACTCATGTAAAAGCGAGTGCAAATAAGCGTAAATTCGAGAAGAAAGTTGTACGTAAAGAAACGAAAGCGTACCAAGCTCGTCTTCAGGATGAAATCAATGGTGACCGTGAAGACCACGGCAAGAAACCATTTCCACCTGATAAATTTGATAAAGAAGAAGTGAAAGAAATTAAGGAAAGTACTACTGATCCAGAGAGTGG
>NZ_JBCNAD010000086.1:0-23330 GCF_050477905.1 Neobacillus pocheonensis
CAGATTTTCGATTAAGGCAAATAAGTCAAGAGGAAAGGATGATTTCAATGGGTTTCAAAATTACGAAAGATAATGTTCACTTGACCGAGTACGAAAAGTCCTGGAGCAAGGTGGGTAAGTCTTACGAATGCACTTGCCATTGCGCGAAAGATTCATCCGTCAAATTTGCCGAAGGCAAGTATAAATTTCGGCTCCAGGATGATGATGGCAATGTTTTTTATTACGGTGTTTCAGACCACGACTCTTGCTTTTGTCCTTTAGATTGGTCGCAACCATTGTGGGGTTGCACCGAGATTCAATATCGGGATGAGAAAACAAAGCAATACCAAACCTTGTAAAGTGCATTCCGGCCAGCCGGGGGCATAATCCCCGGCGTGATTTACCCCCACGACCATATTAAATACGAATAGGAGCTGTTCCATTATGACACCCGTATTTACTGAATTTTTGGTGAATAACGATTGCACCAGCATTTCACAACTAGCAACAAAGTTAACCGCTGACGCGCTGCTGAAAGGAACGCCATATGAAGGAATGGATCTTCACAAGATGCTAGAAACTGGAGAAGATGCAGAAGCCCAGGCGTTTACGTTATGGAATGATGATCGAATCGTTCCCAAGAGAATCACTTTTTCGGATTGGTTGATCATGATTCATGCAGCAAGGCTATTATTAGAATTTTACGATGATCCAGCAATGATCAGGTGTGATACATACGCACGGCAGGAGGATATCCCATTTGGATATAGAGACACCAACATTCATTGTGTAACGGAAAACTATATTTCGGATACCGATACCTGGAGCGCGTCATGCGGAACAAGTGCAAATCGCCGTTACTTGTATTACATCGAGGACACCGGGCGTTATGGCGTGATAAACGAAAACTTCCTGATTCTTTAATTTTTGAGGCTGGCCGGGGCCATAACCCCGGCCCAAAACCCACAGGAGATAAAAAATCAAAAAAACGGGGCGGCCACCACAGCTAGAGGAAGGCTGCCCTCCCAATACATAAGCGAGAGGAAGGAATACACTCATGCTAACTTTAGAGAAAAGGCCGGATCCGCTGCAGCTGCAGCAGGAAGTCAAAAAAATCATTCTCCAAGACCCCTGCATTCTGAAAGAGCAAGGCAAAGCGCTGTTAATCAGCGCCCTTACCGAAAAGGCGCTAGGTTTTTCCGTCACGCTGGACTTTCAGGCGGTAAAGCATTACTCCCCGGCGTTCTTTGATGGTCTGTTCCAAAATACTGTACTGGAAGATTTCAAGGGAATAAACTATGTAAACATTTCGGACTTGGGCCGAAAGATGCTTCTTTGGGCGATGAACGCTCACTATGGCGATGCTCATAAGGTAGAACCATTATATCGGGTTTACGTAACCATGATCGGAAATTTAGAACCTGTGCTTGATGCGAGTAACGGCATCATTACAGTCATGATTGAAAGCGGCATTGTTCAAAAACTGGAACACAATGGAACGATTAAAGAAATCGATGCCGAGCGATACGAACAGCTAATTTCTGAGAAAACCAAAGCTTGTATCGAATATCGGAAAAGACAATTGGCAGCCAGCAAGCCGTTGGAATGCCCGAAATGTCACCAAGCTTATAATGGATCTATAAACGGGTACAGGAAACATGTCCGTGACTGCAAAAAGGGGAGCTGGTAGGTTAATGCGAAAACACATACTGCATGAAAATTACACCAGGATTTCATTAAAACATGCCGAAAAGATCATTCGTGAAACGGGCAACTTCCAAGGAACGCTTAAGTACCGTAATGATTACAGCACATTCTCAACCGATGAGCATCCCCAAGCCAAGACAATTGAACAGAAAATAGCCGTCATGAATGATATAATCGCACGGCGAGGGGATTGCCGAGGGAAGGGCGTTACCATATGGCTACCCAACAAAAAAGGCCAGCTGCAAAAGGTATCCATTGCTCAAATACGTTCATTCGTCAGGAATACCGGGAATTGGGAAGGATACTTTTGCCCGAATAAAGTAAATCCAGCCAATACAGCGTTGTTCGATCCGTCCTGGCAAAGATCGTTCTTTCGTGACAGTTCGACCGGAAACGTTTTGCTGCTCACCGCATCCGGATCATATTTTGACGCATTGAGATACCCGCTTGATAAGGTAGTAAAAGACTTTCAAACGTCTTTCTGCAGCAAAGAGCTAGGCCAAAACGTTACATTCTGGCGAATCCTTGAATAGACGGCATCGAGGCCGGAAGGGGGGCTAAAAGCAAGCAGAAAGTAAATATGGACAATGGAAATTATCGAAAAAAAAGTGTTAACATTGACATACAGAAAGTGTATTTCAAAGACATACATTTGGTGAACGCCGCAGATGCAAAAAGGGATCGGGCGAAAGGAAGAACCATAATGAAAGTAATCGTAAATGGCGTTGAAAAATCACTGAATATTTCTGATTCAAACGGCATCGACTTCACAGTGGACTTCATTGGCAATTGGGGAGCGCTTTCTGATGGCCAGTTCACTAGGAACGAAGAAGCTGCTGCTTACATCACCGACGAAGACACATTTGAATGGTGGAGCAAAGCAATTGATCGAGAAATTTCCAATATGGACAGAATCGCTGAACTGAAAGAAATTCACGGTTCTGAAAAAGTTGATGAAGCACTTAATAAAGCGGCAGATGGATCCAATGACCTTGAAGACATTCAGAACGCTATCGCAACGCTACTTGACGAGCTGGGGGAGTAATCCCCTGGTTTTTTAACTACCACTAAAGGAGCGAATGAAATAGTGAACGCCATTATTGATACGAATGCAAAAAAAATAATCGAATTGCTTGATGTTAAAGATCCAGGAATTAAAAATCAGATCGTTTTGTTGTTGGCCGAAGCATTTGAAACTGGCGTTGAAAATGGGATAAAAAAAGGTCAAGAACAAGCACTTAAAGAAGCCACAAAAGCAATAACTAGCCTTATTGAACAGGATACTTATTGAAAAGGGGAAGTTTTGTACTGCTGGGTCCGGCGAGCATTCCGGGAAGCGTTGAAGGAAGAGAGCTGCAGCTGCAGCTCTCTTTTATTTTTTCGTTTTCCGGATTTTCCTTACGCTCCGACCTTACCACTTCGCCCCTTTACCAATGCAAGGCGACCCCTGGCGGGGTGGACGAAGGGCATTCCACGGCAGGGGCAGAGTCGGACAAAGCGCCCGACTCACACCCTTTGTTCCATTCGTCCAGCCTTGCCATTGTCGGGGCTGCGTGGTGCGTTCTCCGCGTAAGGAAAATCAATTCGAAGGAGCTGTTCGAGAAGATGGAAAAGACAAAGCTGAATGCAGTTATTCAAAATGCAATTGAGGAAGGTGTTCGTGAAGGTTCTGGTTCTGCCATTCCTATCGATTTCTTTGAAGCGTGGGCTGCCTATGAGAAAGGAGAGACCATTGTTTCGCTTCATACTGGCAATGAGTATCAGAAGGATCTTGAATATTACGACGACCCGGATAGTGAAACGGGGAAGAGTCTGGATGTTGAAGCTTGGATTATCCCGGATGAAATTCGTCGTCCCTGGGTTATTAAAGATTTAAAGGCAATGCTGAACAGCGAGGGATCGAGAGATTGAAAACAAAGCATGAAGCTCCGTAATGATAGCCGGTTAGCAGCTACTAACTGCTGACCGGCTTGGCTATGTCCGTAGCCGAACTGGCCAGTACGCGCACGCTGCGCGCGCCCTCACCGGTTCGGAGGCCGGCCGCTGCCCGGATGGTTGCCACCGCCGCGGGGCGGTGGCTTGGATTGATTGTGTGGCCATAAGGACCGCAGGCCGCCCCGCGCCCTTCGGCCCTTATGGCCGTCGAAGTCATTTCTATGAAGTCTAAAAACCTCTCGAAAGACAAAAGCCAAATGCAAACATGAAAAGAGGCAACCGTTATGGCTGCCTCTGGATGGTATGAGTGCATTATTCGTCGTTACTATTGTTGCTGTTATTTAAATCGCTAGGCGAGTAATATTCGCAGTCATCAAATTTCCTGAAATCACTGTCCCAAGTAAGTACGGGTATTCCAAGCTCTTTATTCTGAGATAGAGCTTTATGTCAACGATATCGAGATTTTTAACGGCGTAGATTCGTAAAGCATCTTTGATAAGCTTGCTTGCCTCTACGCCGTCAGCCTCAATTAAATCGAGTATCAGTTCGGATATATCTTGCCGTGGAACTTTGTAAATCTTTTGCATGACAAAAATCATTTCTTCGACCACTTCATCCTCAAAAATCAGGACCAGCTTGCCATCTTCAACTTGCCGAACAAGTTTTCTTGTTTCTTCGACTTTCGTTACCATCGCAGCGGTTTGTACGGGATTCGTTATTGCCGCGATGTCCTTATCTCCGAGTAAAATCCTTAATCCGATATTTGCATCGACCAACTTTTTCATACCTTAACATCCTCCTAATTTTGTCTCGCCAAGTCATCAGCAATCCTCTCCTCCCGGTATTGGTCCCTGACTTCTCGAACGTCAACTAATGGTTTATCAAGTTCAATGTTCCAACTCCCGAAAGCCTTCATGATCGACTTCCGTTTAATGCCGCGTACTACAATTTCGCCATCAACCTGAACAAATTCAAGCTTATCGCCCTCCTCTACACCGAGTATATTTCTTACCTTCACAGGTATCGCAACGACTCCTTTTGCCGACAGTTTGCCAGTTTCGTATTTGACATTCTCCATAATAGTATTGTTCTCCTTAAGCGCGAGAGCTAAAAGGTTTTATAAGTATAAGAAGTTAGCTTGAGTATATATCGCGCATCTATTAGTTATTTGTATTCGTATCCTTCTCTTGCTTTCGATTAAGTAGTTAGTGGTGTTTCGGTTAAGTCCATAGTTAAGCGCGGGTTCCTATGGCCGTGTTTATCATACGTGTAATAGTTCGTTCCTAAAATTTGAAATTTCATGAGTAGGTAGTTGTTTCTCAGAATTTGAATTGCCGCGTTCATCGTATCAGTAAGTATTTGTTTCAGAGTTTGAATTTCCATCGCCATATGAAATTCGTTCCTTCTACGTAGTGCCTGTGTAATTCATACAATTTTTTTTAATAGTTCGAATGGAGATGATAGTCACCCCTTTCGTATTAGATTAGAAATTCCCTCATGTACAACATAATTATATTATAGACATATTTTCGAAGTCAATACATTCTGAAAGTTAAACCTTTTGATTTTGTTATACCATTATTTGAAGTTAGATAAAATTATCTTTCGAAACTAAAATATTTCTATTCCCCCAGCTCGTTGGTCGGGAAGTCCAAGCGACTCTACCGCCACTAAGGGGCTTTGCCCCTAAGAGCCGGTAGATTCCATTGGTCTTCTAATCCTCCCGTGCGTTCCGATGCCAAACATGAAAAGCTTCAAGCCTAATCAAAGAAGAAGAATCTTGAAATCGCAGAAAATCCCGCTGTGCAGCAAAATCTCGCTTCTGTCGTTTTCGTCGAGCGACATCCGGACGTATTTCGAATCGGTCATTTTAGCCAACCACACCGAACCTCTTCGCGCAATGGTGGCTTTTCTCTTTCGAGAACGCCATCCCGGCAGAGCCGGGCAGACCTTGCACTTCGAGAACCGGCATGGTTAAACCCGGCTTTGACCGCTTCGAAATACGGATGTTCTGCTCTTTGATAACTCCATACGCTTCACGCATGATGCCAGTTGGCGGCGGTTCTGCTCATCAAGCCCTAAAAGATTCCGCTCATCGCCGCTCGGGCTAGAGCCGCAAGCGAATCCAGATTTTCGATTAGGGCAAGAAAGTCAAGAGGGGACTCATCGATGAAAGCGACAGATTATAACGTATTCGTTACTGTTCTGCAGAATCTCGGGCAATCGTTTGAAACGGTTGGTCGGACGGTCGTTACAAAAGGTTTGGTTTATTTTTTCGACGGTTCAGAATCACTAATCAAAGTGGAAAAGGAAGCTCTCGAATGTGCTGAATCAGCTTAAGATGCCGTTTGATGAAGTCCATTACATGCGAATAGGAGCGATTTATATGACAGTATCGGTACATAGAACGACAGGATATTTCGAAGGAGTTTTTGAGAAAACGCCGCGCGTTGGCTCTTTTATTGAGGATCAGGATTATAACATCCGGGAGATCGAGGAGGTTGTCCGGGTTAGTGATAAGTGGTATCACGCTCCGAAGGTTTGGGTATGCGGATACGTGAAAAGACAGCAGCCGGAGCCGAACAGGGATCCAGAATGAAAAAATGCGTTTATCGAGTGCCAAACAGATATTAAGGGGAGCTGACACAAATGAAAGATGTAAAATTGATTAGACATATAATGACTGGTTTTCATAGGGATAATACCAGAATTTGGTTAGAACCGACCGTGTTGGAAGCCGCTGGATTCTCTGTTGGTGAGGGGGTACGGCAAACCATCAAAGACGGCGCGATTATTATAAGCCGCTGTGAAGAAAGAACACGGATTATTTCAAAACGAAAGCGTCCCAGCTGGGCGCATGAAAGACCGCTATACGAATCCTGCAGCAAGGAAGTAACGATGGTGTTTCGTGAACGGGAATACATCGATCTTCTTGTCAGTGACGGCATTATCGTCATGAAGAAGGAACGTTCCTTCGACTTGTTTGTGATTGAAAAGCCCATGCTTCGCGGCGGCGATCTTAAAAAGCTTCGCCTTAATTCTTTCCCGTGCGGCGGCGGGTTCGCAACGGCTTGCCTTGCTGATACATCCCTGTTCGAGCCGGTTGGAGCGCTGGACATTTGGCCGACTGCCGTGGATGCCTACATGAATAATTTCCGGAACGGGAGCTTTTATTTAGGCGATCTAACCCGGAAACATACGGATTACGTTGCAAAATCGGATGTATGCTGGCTTAGCCCTAGTTGTACCCGGTACTCTAGTTTAGGCGGGCAAGATGGAGGCATTACAGAAGGCCATGGTCCTCATTACGCAAGGCTCTGTCTTATGTCCGGCTGCGATGCAATTATGATCGAGCAAGTCCCCCAATATCTCAAAAGTACAAGTTACAGGCACTTGAAGAAGCTGCTGCAGCCGTTTTTCCCTTTTGTATATGAAACCATCATAAATGCATACGATCTAGGTTCCGTAGCTTCGAGAACAAGAGGCTATGCCGTTTTCTTCCGCGAAAAAACAGATTTTGAATGGCCAGAGATTCCTAAGCTTCCGGAGCATCGACGCAAGACCGTTGCCCAAGTGATCGGGAAGGATTGGGAGGAAGGCGATTGGCGGCCCATCGCCGGAACCGTCATGGACGGATTGCTTCGGAAGAGTGGCAACAACAATTTTTTGGCCGAAAAAAATCATGTCCTTGTGGGGCTTGATAGCAAACGCGTTTCTGCATTCCCTTTCAGTTATGGAAAGGTGCAAGTGACTTCTAGTTACTTAAAGCATCCCGAAAAAGAGCTTTGGCGTATGTTCCGTTCAGATGAAATGCTCCGATTCCAAAACATCCCTGAATGGTATGATTTCCCGGAATGGATGGGGGAAGGGGATCGCGTCAAGCTCATAGGCCAAAGCATCGCAGGAGATGTCGTAAAAAGTTTTGGGATCGAAGTTGCCGTAGCCGTCATGGGGAGCCGTTACCGCAGCATGGCCGGAGTTGCACCGGCAGGATCGACGTTCCCGGCAACACCAACCCCAGCCCTGCCGATCATAGATGAAAATGGCCAAGGAGCATTCGAATTTGAAACGATTTTTGTCAGCTGATCTATACAGCTGGCTTTTTTCTTTTTGCCGGACGAGGATCCGGTAAGCTGAGAGTCAGGATCGCACGACCGGCTGGACTCAACCGGTTGCCGTCAACGGCCCCGGTTGAGTCCAGCCAAGGCCGGGCCAAGCCCGGATCGAAGGAAGCTGCAGCTTCCCTTGATTATCTGGACTCCGGATTTTCCTTACGCTCCAACCTTACCACTCCACGCCTTTACCAATGCAAGGCGACCCCTAACGGGGTGGACGGAGTAATTCGGGGAAGAAGGAGCCGGGCCGGACTATATCGCCCGGCCCAGCCCCAACATGCAAAGTCCAGCCTTGCATTGTCGGCGTTCCGTGGTTCGGTTTTCCGCGTAAGGAAAATCAAATCAAAGGAGTAAGGGCGAACGATGAAAAATCAAAAGAATGAATGCGTGTCGGGTTCAGAAAATTGGGTAACTGTAATTTCTGACAGTGCTTTAGAGTGTACTTTGAATGCGACGATTGTTGACAACCAAGTTCTTTTCTTTGTTGAAGATAATGGTAATTTAAGCGACGATTTCACCGAATATGAAGCAGCTTTAAAAGCCTACATCCAAGTTGCTTTTAAAAGAGCAAATAACGGCTTTTCGACCGCAAAACAATTCAGCCCATGGGAACATGAGGATACAAGTCAGGTGAAAACATTGTATTCTTTCGTGATCATCGACGAAGGATTTTTACAAGCCGATAAGCTGCTCATCGACGACAACCTGACTCGTCTGATCGACCACGCTGAAACCATCTTAAAAGATTATTTAGAGCAACATGGATACTCCGAAGATGGACTTCCGGAGCTGATGACGGAAGACGGTTACTGCAAAATCGTCAAATCAAAATCCGGGATGCCATGCTACGAATACGAAGATGAAATATGGAATTACAAATTCGATGGTGAAGAAACCGTTGAAAGTGTGATCGATGCATTGAGAAAGTCCAAACAATAGAGTTGCGGCTGCCGGGGATGTTCCCCGGCTTTTTCCATTCTCGTCCAGGATGCCAAAACCGCGCACCGGCCAAGACGCGCACGATGCGCGCGCCCTAACCGGCGCTAAGGCTGGTCGAGGTCCGGAAGGATGCCACCGCCACGCGGCGGTGACTTCGGATTTTCCAGTGGCCGCCAGGGCCGGAGGCCGCCCAAATCCGCGACCTCCCGACCCTTCTGGCCGTGCGAAGCGATTTCAAGAAGCCAAGACCCTCTCGAAAGAATATCTTTTCAAGTGTTGCTCTACACATCATTTACGTTCCGCATTCGCTCCACTTCAACAATGTGTAACGATGTAAAGACAGCGCATCATGGCTTCACTTTGTTACGCCATCATGCAGAAGATCCAAAAGCAAGTTCAAATACAACGGGCTTGATTCGCAGACCGTTCCTGCGGCACTGGCGCATAGCTCCTGTCGTTTTCGTCGAGTCACATCCGGACGTATTTCGAATCGGTCATTTTAG
Source organism: Neobacillus pocheonensis (assembly GCF_050477905.1). Lineage (NCBI taxonomy): Bacteria > Bacillati > Bacillota > Bacilli > Caryophanales > Bacillaceae > Neobacillus > Neobacillus pocheonensis. The sequence continues at coordinate 9,179 of NZ_JBCNAD010000086.1, forward strand.
CCAACCATACCGAACCTCTCCGTGCAATGGTGGCTTATCTCTTTCGAGAACGCCATCCCGGCAAGCCGGGCATACCTTTGCACTCCGAGAACCGGCATGGTTAAACGTGGCTATGACCGCTTCGAAATACGGATGTTCTGCTCTTTGAAATCTCCATACGCTTCACGCTTGCCAGCTGGCGGCGGCATTTGCTCATCAAGCCCTAAACCATTCCGCTCATCGCCGCTCGGGCTAGAGCCGCAAGCGAATCCGGATATTCGATTAAAGAAAATAAGTCAACAAAAATCCGAAAGGTGGAAGATAGATCATGATGAAGCGATTGGCCATCATTTACGAGGCTGTATCAATAGTGAAGCAGTTTGAAGAGGACGGATACACTTGGAAGCATCAGACACCATCATACATCTTCTTTGAGAAGGATGGCAGAATGTGGCGCGTAGACCGAAAATGCCAGATTTTAGAAGCAAGAGTAAACAATAGTTGGCGGCTTGCTTGTCCAGTTGTTATATATGGAAAAATCAATCAAATTATAGGGAGGAAACATACATGCTGGCTGTAGCGGATCGTATTGAAAATCGGATGGTAAAGCGTACTGAAAAACGTGTTGGGAAGCGCCCCTTGAAGGTTTTATATAGTGGCGAAATTGTTGTAGACAACTTTGCGGGGGGCGGCGGTGCATCTACAGGCATTGAAATGGCAATCGGCCGGGCGGTTGATGTTGCGATCAATCATGACCTGGAAGCCATCGCTATGCATAAGGCGAACCATCCGGAAACGGTGCATTACTGTGAATCGGTTTGGGATAAAAAGCCTATTGATATTACAAAAGGGAGGAGTGTGGCGCTCTGCTGGTTTTCTCCGGATTGTAAGCACTTCTCGAAGGCGAAAGGGGGCAAGCCAAAGGAAAAGCATATTCGAGGGCTGGCGTGGGTGAGTGTTCGCTGGGCCGCTACGGTCAAACCGCGCGTAATAATCCTTGAAAATGTCGAAGAATTTATGGATTGGGGGCCGCTGCTCGAAGATGGAAAACCAGATCCGGAAAAGAAGGGTCACACCTTCCATTCTTTTATAAATGCCCTTAAAGCGCATGGTTATACCGTCGAATGGAGAATTTTAAAAGCTTGTGATTACGGCGCGCCCACCTCACGAAAGAGATTTTTCCTTATTGCCCGCTGCGATGATCAACCAATCGTTTGGCCAAAACCTACGCATGGCGCGCCGAATTCGATTGCGGTTCAAACCGGAAAATTGCTGCCATATCGTACAGCAGCCGAGATCATTGATTTCAGTCGTCCATGTCCAAGTATTTTCGGTCGGAGAAAGGAATTGTCTGCTAATACGAAACGCCGGATTGCAAGGGGGATCCAGCGCTTTGTCATTAATAATGCGAACCCGTTTATCATCAAGGTGAATCATAGCGGCGAAAACTTCCGTGGTCAAGAGATCGATAAACCGCTGCAAACCATTACCGCAAAAAATGGTTGGGGCATCGTAACGCCGTATATCGCCCGGATCGGACAAACAGGGTTTGCCGCGGATCGACTGCAATACAGTGTTGAACAGCCGCTAACCACCATAACGACCAAAACCGAACATTGCCTTGTAACCCCGACATTGATTCAGATAGGGTATGGCGAGGCCCCTGGGCAAGAGCCGAGAGCGCTTGACCTTCATAAGCCGCTCGGAACCATTACAGCCGGAGGAAACAAATTCGGCGTAGCAGAGGCCGTCCTGGCCCCGGCCAATGAACGCAAAGCAGATAGAAGCAGGGCAACGCTGGCAGCAAGCCATATTATCAAATTCAAAGGGACTAACGTTGGCCAAGCTGTTACTGATCCGCTTCAAACAATTACGGCAGTCAATCATTTCGGTGAAGTCCGGACATTCCTGGAAGAATACTGCGCCGAATCCGGGAACGACACCGAGAATCTTGGGTATGTCACTATTGACGGCCAGCTTTATCAAATCGTAGATATTGGCTTTCGGATGTTAGAACCGTATGAATTGTTCGCGGCCCAAGGATTCCCGCCAGATTACATTATTGATCGGGTAGACGGCGGCAAGCCTTACCCGAAATCAGAACAAGTTGCTCGTTGCGGCAATTCGGTTTCCCCGGTCATCCCGAACGCGCTTGTTCGGGCTAATCTGCCCGAGCTGTGCGCGGAGGTTGACCCGGATTCCACTTCTGCAGCATGGAAAACAAATGGGCAATACGAGCTGGCTTTGTCCATTTAGTATCATCGTAGGGGGCCGCCTTTGGCGGCCTTGATGGTCAAACGCGATTCGACCGATTATTAATGGCATAAGAATTGGCCAAGCCATATAATCGCAGTAAAGAGTTAATTCCAAAATGACAATGGGGGTATGTAAGATGATATTAAAGATGGAAGAAGCAGCAACGCTAGCAGTTCAAGGGATGAAAGGGATTATAGAGAGCGCAGCGATCATTGCAGATGATGTAAAGACGTTGATCAGTCCTGATGACGAGATTCTAAAGCAAGCCCCGATCCGGTTGGTTCCTTATCAAAATCAAGAGCTGGCACATCAATACGTTTTGGATTGCCGGGCGGCAGATGGTACCCCGTACTTGCTATGTATTGGGGTAGGGACCGGAACGGCTCTTATGAATTTCGTCACGCAGGAAATGCTTTACTTCAAAGAAGAATGCGAACAGCGAAACATTTTTATCACGCCGGGCAAACGCGTTTTGTCTTATAGCGCCCGCGGCATCGCCCTAGTTGGTGAAAACATTCTTAACGGATAACGATAATCTAATTAAGCGCCAGGAATAATACCTGGTGTTTATGCAAGCAAGCAGCATTCCGCTGCTTGCTTTTTTTGTCCGGATCCGGCCGGTGCAGCTGCAGCAACCGGCTGCCGTTAGCGGCCGCCGATTGCTGCAGCTGGGCCGGGCAAGCCCGGATGGTAGCCAGCGCCGTTCGGCGCTGCCTCTGATTATGGTGCCGTCAAGGTTCCCCTTTGGCGGCTACCGCCGACCTTGACTGCTCCGGAAGCCGGGCGCTGCCCGGAAGGATGCCACCGCCGCGGGGCGGTGACTTCGGATTCTCCTGTGGCCGCCGCTGCGCTTCGGCCTGCGGGGCCATTCCACGAAGAAAAAGCCTCTCGAAAGACAAAAACCTTAAACCCAAAACCCCTTGTGAGGAAAATCGAAGAAGAAGAAACAACGGGCTTGATTCGCAGACCGTTCCTGCAGCACTGGCACATAGCTCCTGTCGATTTCGTCGAGTCACATCCGGGACGTATTTCGAATCGGTCATTGTAGCCAACCATACCGAACCTCTCCGTGCAATGGTGGCTTATCTCTTTCGAGAACGCCATCCCGGCCAGCCGGGCAGACCTTGCACTTCGAGAACCGGCATGGTTAAACCCGGCTTTGACCGCTTCGAAATACGGATGTTCTGCTCTTTGAAAACTCCATACGCTTTGCGCTTGCCAACTGGCGGCGGGTTTTGCTCATCAAGCCCTAAAGCATTCCGCTCATCGCCGCTCGGGCTAGAGCCGCAAGCGAATCCGGATATTCGATTAAGGCGAACAAGTCAAGAAAAATTTCTCGAAAGGTGACGATGACAATGGAAATTTATGTTCATGCGCTCAAGGTGAACAAAGAGGGGGTTCACGACATCGCCCCTATTGCCCCGTTTAAGGAGAATCCGTTGCTGGGGATCTATAGTGAAGAACAGGCGTATTTTAAGCTAGATTCCGCTATGAATAAGCTTTTTACGGCACTTGGGGTAAAGCTTAGCGACTACTTTACGGAGGATCGGTACGGGGTCGTTTTTAATATTCGTCAGGTAATGGAGCTTTACGCAAGACTATACCGCGAGAAGGAAGCATTACGCCAGCGGCTTGCTGGGATGTCCGATGCTGAAATTAAACAATACAACGAACAACATTTTGCTCCGGATGAAACGGTGGATGCGGTTCTTCATTTCCTTGGAATCTGCTTGGCTAACCAATACCCGGTTTCCTTACATTAACTATGCTAGCCGGGGCTAATCGCCCCGGCATCATTCCTAAAGCTAATGGGGGCTTATACATATGAAGAACAAGTCTGGTTTCATTCCAAAATCTGCATCAATTCAACCTAAGTTACTATAAGAAGATTTTCAATGGCTGGTGTGCTGTTTTTATTGACGATAATGACCGTGAATTTCATTTGCAACTTGTCTTGGATCCGTGGTCTTGGCAAACCAATTATGCCAAAGCAAGGGGAGTAGAAATTTTAATGCAAACACCCACTCATCGCGTTCCCGTATGCAGCACGGAATTTAAGACAATCAAAGCTGCAATTCAACGTCTGGAATCAACCTTATCCGAAAGCAGCAACAAAATTGCCTAAATCCAAAGGAGGACACACCTAATGTATGATGACTTTCACCCAAGACAAGATACCGGCTTTGAACGTGAATTGAGCATGGAAGCTCCTGAGCTAAGTTATGATTTTCCGTTTGATGTAGATGACTTTTGTAGGCCGATCGAGATCGAGGAAACCCATTGCGAAACTCCTACCGAGCAAATTACCGGGCGGTCAGGCTGCTGCGGCCGCCGATGGAGAGGCAAGCGATTCGTCACAAAGGTTACGGCATCCGGAATTGTCGTAGACCAAATGACGAAAAGGGACGGATCAACGGCAGATGTCCATGGTTGTACCTGGGGCGTTTATGACAAAAAGCTCGAATCGTTCCTTGAATGGGATACTCCCCACAAGCGGGAGGCCGTTTCCTACGCAATTGAGCTAAACAAGGACCTATCAAACTAAAACCAACGGGGGCCAGTATCATGAAAGATTACAACACTTTGAAAGGACGAAATTGAATCCTTGGGGGAATACCATCCATCGATTCTGGAGCGTTGGGTGGAAACGGAAAGAATCATCGGGCATCCCTGGAAGGGCATCGGTATGGCCAACATTCAAAACGAGCTGATGCGTACTCATCGACTCGGGAAACACGCACAGCCGCCGACCGGGCCGCTGCTGTCTGATGAAGAAGTCGCCTAACAGCTGAGGGGGCGCCCCCCTTACAGGGGGGCGATAACGCAAAGGAGGATCCTTATGGGAGCGCAAGCATTAGAAGCCATGGAACAAATCATGATGGACCTTGACATAGAAGAGGCAGCAAGTTGTCACGATGAGGGCGAAAAAAGAACGAAAGCACAGCCGGTGGAGCTGTTTCCGCTGAACGACTACGATAAAGTCATTTTGCATCTTTCCGGGGGCGTGGATTCGATGGGCTGCCTCTTCTGGCTTAAAAAAGAAGGGCTGGATTTCTCGAAGCTTGAGATTTGGCATCAAGCCGTGGACGGCCGCGGGGAGGACTATTACGAGTTTTGGGATTGGCCAGTGACCGAGGCGTATTGTGAGGCGGTTGCGGAATACTTTGGCGTTCCGATCTATTACCAATGGCGGCAAGGCGGGCTGTATGGTGAGCTGATGCGTGAGAACCGGCTGGCCGGGGACGTATTTTATGAGGAAGAGGGCAACGTCATCCGGCTGGAAACCAAGAGGGGAAAGCCTTCCACTCGCAAGCGATTCCCGGCGCAAAGCGCCGACCTGATGAAACGCTGGTGCAGCGCTTCGGCCAAGAGCGATCCGGCGCGCCGGGCGCTCAATAACAATCCCCGGTATACCGGATCCGAGCTGAAACCGAAAAAGATTTTGTTTGTTACCGGGGAACGCCGAAGCGAGGGCGGCAACCGCTGTAACTATTTGAAAGCAGAAAAACATGCATCGACAACCAGGAAGCGAATTGTCCATCACTTCCGGCCGGTTATAGACTGCAGCAAAGCGGAGATGTTCGAGCTTCACAGGGAATTCGGTATTATACCCCACCCGGTATATTATTTAGGGTATGGGAGGGTGTCTTGTATGGGATGTGTGTTTTTTACCGATCACCAATGGAAGGCACTCCAATACATCGCCAAAGAGCGCGTGGAACGGTTTGCCCGGACTGAAAAAGCCATCGACTTTACCATTGATGTCAAGCTTACCGTACTAGAGAAAGCGGCCAAAGGAGCGATGGAAAAAGTGCTGCCGCTGGATGATCCTATGCTGCCGCGCTGGATCGAGATGGCGCTATCCCGCACGTTCACGACCGAGGATCTTATCACGAAAGAGTGGATCATGCCGATTGGAGCCAGTCGCGGGTGCGATGGAGGACCGCAATAAATGGCTTGAATTATTGAGAACTGGTGTTCTTTTTGGTATAATAGAAGTATCCTAATTCCGGAGGTTGTCCGAATGAAAAGCTTGTTTCAAAAAATTGATGGTGGCTTTCATTTCCGCATCCCATTCATGATTGACATTACGTACACGAATATCGACGGCAGCAAAAAACTGAATATCCGATAAACTCAAAACACCGTCTTCGGGACGGTGTTTTCGTTTTCTTGAAGCAGCTGCAGGGGAACCAAACCCTTTTGTCGTTTTACTGCGGAGAAGGTAAAAACCGGCGCTGCCGGTTTTTTTGATTTAAAGACGGTTTCTCGTGGTGGCCCGCACGCAGCGGATCTTCGCCTCATTCGTGCTGCAGTCACCCGAAAAGAATAGCAAGCGCCGCACCGTCCTCACCGATCACGCGGAGCCTTTCTATTCGGTTTGTCATCCACTCCTTGAAGGATTGCAACACAAATTCGTCCAGGTCGCAAGGGCAAAAAAAATTCCCCGATCAAAACCGCATCGGGGAATTTTTTTGTGCTGTTTCCTTGCACCCTTGCCGCCTTTGTGTTTTGGCGCAATCAAGGAGGTGATGAAAAGAAAAACCGAATAGAAAGGAGGTGATCCGGATGGGTTGGATGTCTCTCATCGTTGCTTTCTTCCTTCGATTGTCAGGTGGCAGCCTCAGTATCGAAGTGAGGAAAGGCGAGTTTATCCTGAAGCTTACCTTCGGGCGCAACCCGGATAAACCGTAAACCCTCCGGCTACCTGGAAGCTTCGGCTTCCAGGTAGCCTCCTTATTCTATTCAGTCGTCGAATTTTCAATGATGTATAGCTCCATCATAGCGAAGTCCGTTTCCGTTATCAAGCCGGAATCTTGGATATTCCGGTTATCGGGATCATTCTCTATCCTCGGCTGGGGCGAGCATCCTTTTTTATTTGATTATATTAGAACAATACCGGGATGCGAAAGATATATTTCCTTCTCATCCGGTACGTATGGATAATTATTGGCCGCGGCGATCATTTCCCATTCGATTGCGTTTCGATACGAGCTGCAGCCGCATTTGGGGCATACACCGTATTTATGGTTCGTGCGAGTCCATGATGCTTCCGGTGTGGCGTGATTACATTGTGAGCACCAGAGATACATAAAACCCTCAATCATTTCGGGAAAATAGTAGTTATTGTTGCTTCATATTCTTCATATGCAATCTGGTGTGCTTCTCTTGTAATTGCTGTTGCCTGATTTACTTTAAATAGATAATCATCAAAATGTTTTTGACCAAGTTGCAGATTAGATTTGTTGTCTTTCCATTTCAAGAGGCTTACAGAAGCTTGATCAAACGTATCGAGAGCTCTTTGATTCATGCTCGTGATTGTTTTGAACTTTGAAACATCATGAGGTTTAACTAAAGATGAAATGCCATCAATGTCTTTTATGAATTTATCATTTCTTGCTTTTATACTTTCAAATCTAGTCATCATTTCTTTTTCTGTATATTTGTTCTGGTAGTTATTGTTTTCACCGGTGAAAAATAAACTTAAGAAGTCCGCATAATCGTTTATAGTGTTAGTAATATCTTGGAGTCTTTTATAAGCATCCAGTATGATTACGAGTTTCTTTATTGAAATTGAATTGTCGACCGATGCCGCGTTTTGTTTCTCCGTTGGTAACTTTACATCAACACTGTATGTATCTTGATCCCAACTAACAGATGCGCCAAGCTGACGTAATAAAGATATAGGAACAACCGTATGACCATCATAAATCATTGCCGGAACTTCATCAGTTTCAAGCTGCTTTCCGTTCGACGTTACCTTAACAATCGGGTTCCCCTTATAATCCCCGTTAATGCTTGATGCGCTTACTACTCCTGCAAATAACATAAGTGCTGCGGTTAATGCTAGAATTTTCTTTTTCAAAATAATCACCCAGATATTCCACATCGGCTGCGGTATTTGCTGTATATAATTTGAAAATACATGGAAAGCATAGGAATGAGGTGATCCTATGCAAATTCCAGTTTATTGCACAACAACCAATAAAACAACAACTATCGACATTGAAGATATACTTTTTATTAATCTCCACGGCAATAAAATCATGATACAGACTGCAGACAGTATTTATCGGCCTCTAACTTCGTTAAAGGATTATGCTGAATTGTTAAATGAACATGGTTTTGAAAAACTCGAAAATTCGACACTCATAAATCTAAAAAAATTATAAGATATAATAAATTCAGCAAAATAGCCTTTTTTGAGAGTGAAGGACTGGCAACTAAGGCGTGTTATGCATCCAGGAAGGCAAGCCCGGAAGGTTGCCAGCGCTGTTCAGCGCTGCCGTCGAGTCGGAACCGTCAAGGTTTCCCTATGGCGGTAGCCACTGACCTTGACCGTTCCGTAAGCAGGGCATCGTTCGATCCGCTGGCGACGGACCGGCAGCCGCAATTCTTGCAGCTGCCGGTCCTTCATGGAGAAGCTATAAATCGCAAGTAAATTGTTCAATATGATATACTTAACGTAAGCTAATTCATGGAACGTGACACAGTTCATGCCATTTCAAAATAGAACAAACAAGTACGAGAATAAGGAGTGTGTACGGATGAGCATCGAGTTTAACTATGATGAGCTACTGGAGATGACCAGCAAAGAATTTGCGGAATACATTCAAGAGGGTATCGATAGGCAAAAGGAAATCCGGGACGTTATGGCTTACCGTGTCCGGATCGATCGGCACGGCTTAACGGAAGAAGAAGCAAAGGAGAGGTATCCGGAAGATGCCCCAATCGTGGTTGTGGACTATTTATCCGGATGGAATGGTGTTCCCGATGCACTATGGACATATTGGTTCGACACCCATACAAAGAAATTCGACAGTAGCGTAGTAAATAAAGAGACTTTTAACAGATTCCATGCACTTGAGTCCGGCGCGGCCGAGCTGCCCGAACTTGGCTTTTATTCGTTTCCGGCGGATCCAGCGGAACCTACCGGAAAACTGTATACGATTACGCCTTATCGTTATTTTGTAAAACCGGTTTCCAAAGTCATCAAGGAACACGGTATAACGATATCAGTGACCACTTGGAAATACGATGACGATCAGAGATATTTTAACTTCGAAGTACAGTTCCCGATTGAACAAGTCAAGGATGAATTCCATTGGGAAGCTGGCTCATTCTTTTTAGCAGATTTGGGGGATAGCATACAAGACATTACCTCTGTGCTAATGAAGGACGGTTTCCTTATAATCGGAGGGCTCAAAAAAAAGGGAAATGAAGCCAATGAATAAGGTTGATGTGCAGAATTTGCCGAAGGGGAAAGATACTACATCCATATCGTTTACTGAAAGGGCGTGTTTCTCATGAAAGACAAAGAACTGAAAGAATGGGAGAGAATCGGGAAATTAGTTACAGCTACGGCCCGCGAACGGGCCTTCGCTGCCGGTTCCTTTATCAGTTACGGCGAGAATGGCAAGGTGATTCGCGAATATCCGGACGGACGGAGAACGGAGGTTATTCGAGATGAACATGGAAATCGAAAAGAGATTGATTACGCCTCCCAATGAAAAGCCGCTCATGATTGTATATGCCGGTACGAATGGAGCCGGTAAATCGCATTTTACTGAGATTGTTCAGCATCAAAACCCGAATGTTGAGATTTTTGACGCAGATGCGCTTGCTAAGAAGCTCAACCCGCTGGATCCGGCAAAAGCCAATATGGAAGCAGGCAGGCAGACGATCAAGAATGTCTACGAAGCGATTGAGCAGGGGAGAAGTTTTTCTATCGAGTCTACGCTTGGCGGTACAAATGCGATTCGCCAAATGAACGCAGCGCGGGAGCAAGGGTTTCATGTTCGCTTGTATTATATTGGTCTGGATAGTGCTGAGCATCATATCGAGCGCGTTGCCCAACGTGTTGCCCAAGGCGGCCACCACATTTCGGATGAAGATATTCGTCGCCGGTACCAATCGTCGTTAGACAATCTGCCTAAAGCGATGCGGTTAGCAGATGATACATATGTGTTCGATAATACGAAAGTGTTTACGATAAAATTAGAGGTTCAGCAAGGGCTAATTCAATACCGGGATCCGCAAACGCCGCATTGGGTAGAACGAATTATTAAGTCTTGGGAGAATGAACAAAAGCACTTTCTCCAAGATTTGAAAAATGATAAGGACCGGCTTTCTGAACACCTTCGCGAAGCTTCGGATGCTTTGCAGACGGCAAAAAAGCAGTTAGTCCCTTTGAATGAATTGAAATCTTTGGTTCGTCAGCGTGACCAATATGCTGCCCAGCTTGAAGAGATGAAGCCGAAGGGCATTATTCAAAAGGTTTTCAATCCGAATGCCAAGTCGATTGAGCTTGTTGAATCGACGATTAACCGGATCGATCAACAGATGGCCAAGCTTCAAAAGCAAATTCCTCCGCAAGCCGAAATTCCGTTGATCCAAGGACAAATCGGTATGTTACGAGGGATCATTAGTGCGGTTAATAATGCGCTGCAGCGTGTTAGCCAACAGATTTTAGCCATTCAAAACGAGCGGCAGATTCATCAAATGCAAAGTCAACGTCAGCAAACCCGGACATACGTTCACAGTCAAAGTCAAGAACTGGAATTATAGAATTTTTTGGATCCCCCAGCTCGTTCAGTCGGGAAGGCCAAGCGACTCACCGGATTCTAAGGCGCAAGCGCCTAAGACCCGGTAGATTCCATTGGCCTTCTTTTCCTCCTTTGCGTTCCGAAGAAAAACCGAAAGCCTCTTCACAAGATTCGCCTGGGCCTAGCTGCCGGGCTTTTTTTGTTTCCATCATTCCTCTGAAAATCGATTGCAACCGGCCTACATTGCCCCTCCGCTTATTTTCTTTCGAGAATACGGCCCATTTGCGGCTATCCATCCGAACCGCGCCCATTCCGCTACCCATCGGCTTTAATCATCATGCCTACCGGAAAAGATGAAAGACTTAAAGGCCAACCCATTTAAGGGCTTTTTTAAAACCTTAGATCAAGATCAACTGCCTTCAAAAGCCAAGGGCAAGGCAAAAACTACGGGTTTTGCGAACAACTTGTCTTTATGCGAAGCTGCTTTGCTCCTGGCGTTTTCATTCGCTAACATCCGTATTCATTTTTCGTATCCGTCATCATAGCAAATCATGCCGAACCCTGCCGCGCAAGGATGGCTTATCTCTTTGAGAACGCCACCCGGCAAGCCGGGCAAGTCCCTGCGCGCCAGGAACCGGTATGATAAAAAGCGCTATGACGGCTACGAAAAATACGGATGTAAAGCTCTTTGAAAACTTCATACGCAAATCAGCAAGTTCGCAAGGCCAGTTATGTTCTCAAAACCCTAAAGATTTCCGCTCATCGCCGCTCGGGCTAGAACGGCAAACAGAAATCCGGATATAAGGTAAAGAAAAAAATCCCAAAAAATGAAAGGTGGATGAAGCCGGTGAAGGCAAAAATGGAAAATTACATCCGGAAAAAATTGAACATTGATCCGGAAAGTGACGAAATCGGATGGTATGTCAATCATGAAACGGAGAAGTTCGTTACCTGGCGCTTTACTTATCGGGGGAATGGCCACCGGGTTACTTACGACCGGAAGACGAAGAAAATCACTTCCGGGCCTTATATCCATGTATCGACTTTTCCTCATTGCCGATAGGCGGGGCTGAACTACGAAACGAAAGGACTGGATCCAATGGCAAAAAGCAAGAGCAACCCGGATTTACAAGTAAACGAGGTAAAAGCGTATCTGCAGCGCTTCTTTGACGAGAAGCAGCTGCAGAATCAAGAATACAGCATCGAGCTGGAAGGCAAGATCCATACGGTTGACACCGCGTTTATGATCGACTTCATTTCAAACCGGTTGGATGAACCCTACCAAATTGATATTCAGAAGGTTCTCATCCGGTTGGATGCGTGTAACACAGATGTCCACCATTTTTTAAAGTATCTGGCCAAAGGCTACGTTGAAGAAACGCATAAGCTCAATACCCGGTTTTGCTGCCGGGAGTGCGGCACGGTTTGGGATGACGAGCTGAAAGAGGGCCGGGAAGATTTTGTGCAATGCGACAATGCCGACGATTGCGATAATGAGGAATTTATCACTGGCGGCAAGGAGCATGAGGCCAAGAAATTTATCGTTACTCCAATCATTCGATAAAAGCCAGGGTGCGAAAGCCCCCGGCCATTATACATACATAATCCAATCCAAATATGAAGGGACTTGATCCTAATGACAACAGAAAAAATCAGTATCGCCGGTAAAGAAGCAAAGAAACATATCGCGGAAGCGCTGAAAGCGGTATTCCCCGCTGTGAAGTTCTCTTATAAAAGCGAATACGACAGCGTGAACGTGTCCTGGACAGATGGGCCTTTGAAGCTGGATGTCGAAAAGGTGCTGAATCGCTTTGTCTCTTATACGCTCATTCGCGCGCGTGATGATCGGCACGAAGTAACCGGATACGAATGGAAAGGCTTTACCTACATCGGCCCGCGTCATCTTAGCGCATCCCGGCAGATGACGAAAGAACGGGTAACGGCGCTGGCGGCCTATATGGCCGAGAACGGGAAAAACTACTACGATGGCAAGGTTTTTGAAAATGCCGAAGCGGAGCGCCAAATGATCCGGGAGGGGCTATTGGTCGGCGTAGAGCCGCAAAACCGTCCGGACTTGATGCTGGATCAAAGTCCGGAAAAGGACATCCGGGAGCTGGAGAAGGCCGAGGCCGCAGCTAAAGCCGCGGCAAAGCAAGCTGCTGCAGCTGCACCGAAGCCGCTGGCGAAGGTGTACCCATTCCCAAACCGGAACAAAGGTAAGGACATGGAGGCGCAGCGTTTCTATGAATCCCTGAGTCCTGAACAAAAGCTAAAGCTGAATGCATTAAAGTTTTTGTTCAAGGTAGAGGTTAGGGACATTCTCGAAAGCGGTGTATCGGTTGACGAGGCTTTCAGCATGGCGGCTAGTGTTATCAATGAATAGCCGCCTTGCTTCACACCCCAAAACGAAAGGATGTACTTGTCATGGATGACATTTTAAATAAGCCGAAGATCACGAAAGAAGACGTTGACCGTCTAGCTGCAGAAATCGAGAAAGACCGGGAGGAGTTAAACCGGATCGGGGAAAGTTGTCGGGAGATTCAAAATGACTTAGACGGCATAAGTGCAGAAGTGCTTGCCCTGTCGCAGAAGCTGGATGAAAAGATTGTTAAATATACAAAGTTGGACAAAGCCTTAAAAAAAATCAAAAGCCGCTTGCTTAACTAAGCAAACGACTTACGAAGGCGTGAAACTTTGGACGGTTGGCACGCCTTCCCATCATATCAAAAAACGGGAGAGTGTAAAATCATGAAATTATTCATTCGTCGAAATAAACCACACGTTATCTGGCTGGCACCGTTATTGATCGGCCTTATACCCGGAGCTGTAGATAGTCTCCTTTGGAACGCGCTGGGCGGTATTGGGTTTGTGGCTGTATTGGTTACTGTTGGATGGTGCTGGCGTGACGCAAGGCGCGAAATGCGCCAAGCTGCAGAGCCGAGAAGGCGCGAGGTTCGTAAAACGGCTGAAAATCAGTATGCATTTACGGTTAGGAGGGTCGCACAATGAAGAAGGCGCTTAAAGATTGCATCATCTTTGCCGTTATCCACTTTGTTTTTCAATACGGATCGGTGAATCTGTTTAATCAGATGCTTACTTTATCGGAGCAGCACAATATCGAAACGGTATCGTTGGCAAAATATCAATCGTGGATTATGGCAGCCATCTTTATAGCTCTGGTTGCTGCTTCGGTTCTTTTTCTTGCCTTTCTCTTGGGAATGGTACGAAACGTATGGAGGGATCCGAAGGAAGTGGAGAGCCAGGGGTAACGCCCTGGTTTTTTCTTTTCCGGAATCGGGCGTTTGTTTTGTAGATGAAATACTAAAACCGGCGCCGCCAGCAGGGCGGTCCTTCCGGCCCCCCCTGCTGGC
>NZ_JBCNAD010000087.1:0-23169 GCF_050477905.1 Neobacillus pocheonensis
CAACTTTATGGGGTCAGATCAACTCTTATTTGAGTTTAGCGTTTTGCTTTGGTTGTATGTAATGCAAATGTTTAATCGGCAATTTCAAAATGGTAGTTGATAGAACCCTTTTGTGTTTTCAAGTAAGACAGTTGAAACTTCCGTTACGGAAAGCTTCTTGATTGGAGCCATTTTCCTTATGGATTCCCCCATCATATTTGGATGGGTCATTTTCCGTGAAAATGGGCCTTCAAATGGCCAGGGACCATCTGTTTCAACCATCAATAGCTCGAGAGGAAAGACTTTGACAAGCTGTTGAATTTCTTGTTCATACACCACATCGGGAGTAATAGAAATATGATAGCCGTTTCTCGCCATTCGGTCTATTGTTTTCTGATCCCCTTTAAACCAATGAAAATGCGCTTTAGAAACAGAATATTTTTCGAGAAGGTCACAAACGACCGGTGCATCATCATAAACAGCATGAAGGACAATCGGTTTTCCCCATTTTTTAGCCATCTTGATAAACACTTCCAATACTTCAAGATAAGGAGCAATCGTAATTACCTGCTCTTGTCTTAAGTAGTATGGCAGCCCAACCTCCCCAACAGCGATCATTTCATCACGGTGGTCGTCCATCCAATTAAGCAGCACATTCAGTTCGTTTTCAGAAGGCAATGCTTGTTCTGGATGGTAGCCAAATGCAGGTTTTACCTTTTGATATTTTTGTGAAAGCAAAAGATTTCTTTTACTCGATTCCAAATGAAAGGATACAGAAATCATGGCCTCGATACGGGCAGAATCAAGTAAAAGCTTTTTTATTTCCTTATCATGATAGTGATCCATATGAATATGAGCGTCAATCATGTTCATTTGACTTCACCAACTAATTGGTAATATAAATCCCTTTTCCATTGAATAAAGCGATTATCGAGCAGAATACTTTCGTGCCGTGGCCTTTCAAATGGGACCTCTATGTTTGAAGCGACCTTTGCTGGCTTACCAGACAGCATCATCACTCGATCGGATAGAAACAATGCTTCCTCAATATTATGAGTAATGAATAGAATGGTCCTCCGATGTGATTCCCACATTTCCAATAGCCATTTCTGCATTTCAAATCGGGTTAGCTCATCCAAAGCCGAAAACGGCTCATCAAGACAGATCACCTCTTGCGGGCTCAATAACGCACGGATAAAAGCAGCCCGCTGCTTCATTCCTCCTGATAGCATGTGAGGATAGGCGTTTTCATAATCAGAGAGTCCTGCGATCGCCAGCATCTCTCGTGCTGAATTTACTTCTTTTTTTCCTTGAAGTTCTTGGCCGAGCAGGACATTTTCAAGGATCGTTCTCCACGGGAAAAGCGAAGAAGTTTGCGGCATATAGCTAATAAAACCACGCTTGCCATTAATGGTTTGACCGTCTAATCGGATTTCCCCTTCATCTGGTGAAAGAATACCCCCAATTAAATGAAAGATGGTGCTTTTTCCACTACCTGATGGGCCAATAATTGAAACAAATTCATTTTTTTTAATGGAAAAATCAAGGTTTTTTAGTACTTCATTTTGTCTGAAACGCTTCGAAACGTTTTGAAAACGGAGATAGCTCATTTGTTCTCATCCCCTTTCGGCTTCCAACGAACCACTCTTTGCTCTATAAAAACGATGAAAAAGAAAAATAAGAGGCTCAAGAACATGATCGTAAAAATAGCAACAAACACCCGGTCCGTTCGAAAAGACGACGATGCGAATGTCATAAAGACACCGATCCCCTGCTTAGCACCAAGCCATTCGGAAATAACGGCCCCCATTACGCTGTATGTTGCAGAGATCTTTAAGCCTGAAAAAATCGACGGCAACGAAAACGGCAGTTCCAATTTCCAAAAAAGCTGCGTTTTCGATGCACCTGCCATCATCATATAATGCTTCAACTCTGAAGGGGTTTGGCTAAATCCATCTAAAGCGGCCACAGTAATGGGAAAGAAACAAACCAGAGTGATCACAATCATTTTTGGTAATATTCCAAACCCAAACCAAATGACCAACAGTGGAGCAAGAACGATAATGGGAACATTTTGCGATAAAATCAACAATGGATAGAAGGAATCTTTTAAAACAGGAACTAGATGCAATAAAATGGCGGCCACCAGTCCAATGATTGCTCCAACCGCAAATCCAAGTAGTGAAATTTTAACCGTTGAAAACACATCTGGATAAAAATTAAGCCAACCATCCATGGCCTCTGCGAAAATCTTTGATGGCGGAGGAAGAAGCCATTCCGGCACTTCTGCTATATTAACGACCATTTCCCAAATGACAAACAAAAGGAGGAGAACCAAAATTGGTCTCCACCCTTTTACAAGATTCTTCCTCATCATCGATATTTCACCGTTAAGTCAGCCATAGAAATGCCTGTTGGCTGATAAAGAATCTTCACTTGTGAAATGACATTTTTGCTTCCCATTTCAATCATTCGTTCATTCATTTTTGAAATTACCGCAAATAATTCGTGAAGTTCGCCTTCCATTGTTGTTTCTAACGGGTGTACCTCATATTTCACACCAGATTCATCTATTACTTTAATGGCTTCATCAACGTACGGAATCACGTCTTCGCCATTCTTTGTTTTCGGGATTATTTGAATGCTGATTAAAGAATTCGCCATGTCTTTATCCCCCTATTGTTTTGGTAAAAACTCATTAGTAAATGCTTTTTTCGCATCTATTTTTTTGTCAAGAAGCTTATTTTCATACATCCATTGGGTATAATTTTCCCAAACCTCTTGCTTTTGAATCCCCCATGCCTTTGCATCATCCTGATATTTCGGCGATAACCATTCTTGACTTTTCTTAACAAGCTTTGGATCTAAATCCGGTGCTGCTTTCATCAGGATATCCGCAGCTTGATCAGGGTTTTTGATGGCAAATTGATACCCTTGTGCCGTGGCTTTTACGAATGCTTTAACCGTTTCAGGGTTCTGTTCGATCATTTTTTCGTTGGTCTCTAAAACGGGTGTATAGTAGTCCAGTTTGTCAGAGTAATCGGTTAAGTAAACCATATTAATCTTTTCATTACGAAGCTCTGCTTGAATACCAGTCCATCCATAGTAAATCCAAGCAAAATCGATGTCTCTTTTCACAGCCGTAAAAAAGTCGGTATCACCCATGTTCACAATTTTCACCTTATTGGCATTGGCATTTTCTTTGTTCATTAAAGAAGTGATAACAGATTTTTCGACTGGCGAACCCCATCCACCGTATGTTTTTCCTTCAAAATCTTTTGGTGATTGAATCTGTTTGGCAGCTGGTGAAGCGAAACCTGATGTATTGTGCTGAATCACAGCAGCGATGGATACTAGTGGCACCCCTTGTACACGTGCTTGGGTTATCGCTTCTTGGTAGCCAACACCAAATTGCGCCTTGCCAGAAGCTACTAGTTGGTCAGCACCCGACTCGCCCGGCATGATAATATCCACATCTAAGCCCTCTTTTTTAAAGAATCCTTTTTCTTTTGCTACGTATAATCCAGTATGATTGGTATTTGGCGTCCAATCTAGTACGATCGAAACCTTTTTAAGAGGCTGCTTTTTTCCTTTTGCGTTTTCCGTTTCTTTTTTACCGCTGCATCCCGTTATTAAAAAAACTGATAGGACTAGTACTAGCCATTTCTTCATCTTGAATCCCCCATATGTGAAATTAAAATCTAAAGTGAAACAAATCAAAATGGCTGGAACCTTAGTTGTAAGAAGGCAAAACCTTGTTTAAACAAAATAAAGCACCCAGGCTAAGAAACCTGAGTGCATATCAGCAAACAATTAATTGTTTAAGAATATGTTCCCTCCGCCGGTATTAACCAGATCAGGTTCCAAGGGTCATCGTCTCACGGACTAAATCTCAACCGGCAACACCGGTTCCCCCACATTTCATCGTATTCACTTATTTCTCTACCATTATATCAGTCATTGTAGTCAATGCCAACGTTTTTATATACAAGTTCCAGGGAAAGTGCCATGGGGACGGTTCTTCTGGTCTGAACTGACTTTATAAATACCATGAGAACCGTCCCCGTGGTCAAAACAAAAAAACGCTAAACTCAAATAAGATAAGAGTTTAGCGTTTTGAGCTTCTACCTATGTAATACCCACACAATTTCACTAGTTATGGCTGCTGCGTTCCCGCCCTGACCAAGTTCCTAGTTTCCTTGTTGGACTATAAATCCGCAGGTAGGACTCGAACCTACGACCAATCGGTTAACAGCCAATCGGACTACCACCTGGACTACTGCGGAACAATTATTTTAGTGGAAATGACGGGAGTTGAACCCGTGTGCAAAGATATTGGCACTTATACTTCTACGAGTGTAGTCAGTAAAATTAGTTTTCACCGACTTCTTTAGCCTACTGACAGGCATTGAAGCAGCTAGTCTGATTATTCTCTTCTTTCATCCTCAGACGGTGGAATTCAGCGTAGTCCACTTAGAGTGAGTCCCTTACCCTACCACATGGACGATGGAGGGTGGAACCGCTAACGGCTGTTATTAAGCAGCGAAAGCGAAGTTGTTTTCTTGTTTGCCAGCTATAGGCTTTATCGTTTTAACGAGGCCGAATCCCTCGACTCGCAATATAAGCTCAAACTATCCCTGTCGATACCAAGACATTCCCATATTATAATGGCAGAGAAGAAGGGATTTGAACCCTCGCGCCGGTTACCCGACCTACACCCTTAGCAGGGGCGCCTCTTCAGCCTCTTGAGTACTTCTCTGTAAAAAAAATTATCGTGAAGTTCCGTAAAGAACTTACACATGAACTATATCATCAAACTCAATTGGAAGACAACTGTAAATTTTGGTAGTTCAAAAGTCCTAATGGTTTCATTAGCTTTTACCGTAATCTTGTGAACCGGACATGTTCCTTTTTTACTAAGCTAATGAATTTCTCCCTTTCTATATCCATACTAATAATCATTTTGACATTTTTTTCATTGCTTAAGAAGCGTTTTACATTCTTGTTATTGTAAATAATATATCCGTATCTGTAATCCTGCTCTAATGAGGAAAACCATGCTTCTTCTGTTAATCTAATTATGTGTTTTTCGAACTTTGATTTCGGGGAAAAATCAGGAATGAAAAATCCAACTAATTCTAATGCGATGTCAATAACAATATCTATAAACAAGCTGGTCATTCACTCCTTTTAAGAATTGCCAACGCGCAATAGGGATGGTTTGTGGTCTGAACCAATCTTATTTAAACCGTTAGAACCGTCCCTGGGGTATTCCTTAAATGAGTAGCAAAAGAGTTTCCGTTCTACTCTTCCTTTTTCACCGATTAGATTAAACCAGTTTTGTCCGACATAAAATGGATTCGTTAGTATTTTATTCACGATTAAAGAAATACGGTCATTTTCTTCCTCAGGATTAAATTTAGTTTTAGAAGATAGGGCCAAGATAAAATAGTTTTTAAACTTATCTAATTCCAGTAGTTGAAGATGATACTTCTCACGCTGCTTTTGGTTGAAATCCAATAAGACTGTTTTAATACTATTTTCAACATCAATTTCAAATTTACTCGCATCTTTCCAGGTCGATAAACGAGAATTAAAAATGGACAGTGTTAGGATATAATATGCCTCATAATTCTTAGGATCAAAAACTTCATTAACTACTCGCTTTTCATCTTCCGGTTCAACAATAAACTTTTTATAGTCAGCAAAGAAATTTTCAATCATTCGTATACCTTCTTTCGAACTTTGATAGAATGTTGGATACTATTTCTCTAATCACAGATGAAATAAAATTAAATATATATTTATTCCTTTAATAAAACCAAAATTCCTGCTTATTTCTCCAAAAATCCTCATTATTCACGATTATTAATCGAAAAGTCCTATTACTTGCAGAGAATCCTGTCGTAAAAATGACTGGTTAGAAATAAGAAATTAAAAAGAGTCTACAATTTTTTGTAGACTCTTCACCCCGATTACTTCTTATACTTCGATAACTTGGATGATATGGATACAGACTGTTTTTCTGGTTTTTTAAGCTTTAAGTTGGATGCCCAGCTTATTTGGGACTCATATTTTTGTGAATGTTCTTTTATAACAAGATTCTGTAATCGTTCTTTGTTTTTTTCTAGAGATTCTTCCAGGGACTGCAGCCGACGAGTTGGGAAGTATAGCCCAGCAAGAATGGTTGTAATAGTGGGGTCATTATCTGATAGATAGGTCCCTTCAAATAATTGTAACGGTTCCCCAACCCTTTCAAAGATAGAAGGTACATTAATGAGCTTAGAAATATTTTCTGGTCCTTCATAGATGAGTCCTGCCCGAATGACACCTTGTGCTTCAACAGGGCAGAATATAGAATTTTCCCAGGAAGATTGCACTTTCGTCGAGACATCTGAACTGGTTTTCGCATCAGTAATAGCTGCGGAAGAAATGAGGGTAACTCCTCTAGTTCCAAGTATATTCAAAAGATCAGTTTCATCGAAGTTTCCGTAAAACGAACTCTTAGTTGTTATTTTCAAAAGATGGCTAATCGCCTCAATCGTTTGCCGATTGGCAGAGAGGTAAATCTCATGTTTACTTGATTGCGGCTTCATTTTTCGCATCTGATCATTGTCTACCAAGAAAACAGAAGAAATGGATTCAATTTTGGAAAGCTCTTCGATACACTCTGCCGTATTGATTCGATTCCCCGCTAATACGTTTCGTTCTGGAATAATGGCAATGGCACCCACTTTAACGCCAGGCAATTGGTCGATTAACAGGTCAATTAAAAGCGGGCTCATCCCAGACCCAGTACCGCCATCTGTTGAAAAAGCGACTAAGAGCAGCTTTATGTTCTTGAAGGAGCTACTTACAAAATCAATCATTTCTCGATAGTGTTCCTGAACCGCTCGTAATCCTAAGGATCGATCCTGCCCTGCACCATTATAACCCGGGACAAAATATTTCCTTTCCACCTTGGTATTTACCGCACCATCTCGTTGATTGGTATTAATCAGAGCTGCTTGAAAACCCAAGACGGAAGCTATTTCCGCCATATTTCCACCTGCTTGACCTACGCCTAAGATTCCAACCGATTTCATCTGAAACTCCTCCTTGTTATGCTGAAATAATTCCAATATTTATTGGTAGAAGAATTTTAATAAAATGAATGGTTTAGATAAAAGTATACCTTATAACATGTTTACTTTTTTGAAGGTCGGATTATGACTAAAAACCGTTTTTCATTGAAGCAGCTTACCAAAACACTTAACTCTCATTCTTTATGGAAAAAAATTCACTTGAATAGTTTGTACCCCTAACTTGGGGTCTCCCCCTATAGTATCGATTTCGCAATATTTTCAATGATGGTTTCTGCTTTTTGCAGATTAACCCTTGCAATCCGTATTTCTTTGTACCATCTTTCGATTGGCAAGTCACCAGCAAATCCGGAGCCTCCGTGAATTTGGAGTACATCATCAATTACTTTTGAAGCTGTCTCCGTTGCATGCAATTTTGCCATTTGCGCTGTAAGCTGCCAATCATGATCCTGTGTTCCTACTTTTTTGGCTGCTTCGCTCACCATTAATCTGGCTGCCTGCAAATTCAAGACTGCTTTTGCTAGCATCGTCCGGATTGTGGGAAATTCAGCAAGTGGTTTGCCCCGAGTAATACGTAGTTTAGCATACTGTTTCCCATATTCTAGCGCTTTTTCAGCAACACCTATACTTTTTGCACCGAGAAAAATAAGTGATTCTGACAGCCATTGTTCAACAAGTGTTTTTCCTTCCCCAACTGCCCCTATTCTTTTACTGTCCTGAAGGCAGAAATTTTCCAATGTAAAACTATGAGTGGTTTGAACATCAATCAAAACGGTTTCCTTCCATTCTAGTTGGTCAGAATCCAGTAAAAATAGCGTTGGCTGCAAATCACCGTTGGGTAACTGGCAATTAACTAGAATAGAACCAAAGGTTGATTGTGACATGTTTTGGATGTAGGTTTTATGACCGGTTAAAAACCACTCATTTCCGTCCTTTATGGCTGTCGTGCTCAAATTTTCAAGATGATTATCTTCATGCTCCTCCCATACTGCTACAAAACATCCCTTGCCCTGGCTTATGGCAGGTCTTATATACCTATCTATTTGCTCCGTTGTGCATTTTTCCAAAAATCTTGGAAATTCTCCGCCAAAGGCATCTGCAGCCGGATGATAGAGTCCAAGTCGGTGCTTCGCAGCTTCCTCAAGCAAAACCGCCCTTGCTGATAAAGATAATCCAGTTCCTCCCCATTCCCTTTTCGCATGTATGGCATGTAAACCAGCCTCCTTGGCCTTAGCCTGCAGGCGGTTCACCACTTCCACTGATAGCTCCTTTTCATACTTTTCGGGTGAGAGTTCTGCTGGCAGAACGTGTTCTTTGATGAACGACTGAACGGTCTTTTTTAGAATCGACAGGTCTTTATTTTCAATTAGTAAGTCAGTCACAATCATCACTCCTGATGACTTTTTTAGAAATATTTAAAAAGTCTTATCGCAAAAGCTGTTTTCTCTGAGCTTTTGCTGCTTGATTGAGCAAGTTTTGAATTCCAATATTTAATTTGCCAAAGCGTTCATCGGGTGCTTCGCCAATTTTCCAGCGATAATAAAGTTGCTGTAGGATGACGGCAATTTTGTAAAAAGCAAACGTTAAATAGTAATCAATATTGGAGATGTCACGTCCACTTTTCTTGGCATACAGTTCCAACATTTCTTTTCTGGAAAAGAAACCGGGATTGGTTGTCACAGAAGTCAAACCGCTTTCTTCCTCATCCGGAGCTGTCCAATAGGCAATGCTTGAAGCTAAATCAGTTAAAGGGTCGCCAAGGGTACTCAACTCCCAATCAAATACGCCGACAACTTCACCTGGGTCTTTGGCGGAAAACATCATATTGTTTAATTTAAAATCATTATGAACGATAGTTGGTGCGGGTGAAGGAGGAATATGGTCAATTAGCCACTTTTCTAATGTTTCAACCGAAGAAATATCATCTGTTTTCGAATGATGGAATCGTTTTATCCAGCCATGTACTTGCCGGCTTAAGTACCCGTCAGGATATCCGATATCTTGTAATCCGGCAGCTTTATAATCTACATCATGCAAATTGACCAGGGTATCCACGACTGCATTGGATACAAGCAAGCCAGTATCTTCACGGGCTATGAATTCTCTTGGCAGCGAATCATCAAGTACGACACCTTCTTTTTTCTCCATTACATAAAAGTGCCGTTCCATGATTCCTGTATCCTCACAGTAAAGGTATGGCTTTGGGGCCAAAGGGAAAACGTTATTTAATTTTTCAATGATTTCAAATTCTCTCTTCATATCATGAGCTTTTGGGGGTATGGCTCCAAACGGAGGTCTTCTTAAAACAGCCTGCCAATCTCCAATGGAGATTAAGTAAGTTAAGTTTGAATATCCAGCTGAAAATGGTTTGATTTTTATCGGTTCCTCACTCAGTACGGGGATTTCCTGCTTCAGATACTGCTCTACCCTTAACCAGTTCACTTCAGCCGTTTTATTTTGGAACTGCTGCTGGCTCATTCAATCTCCCCTTTGCTTGATACTCCTTTAATACTTGCCTGGCGACTACCATTCGATGGACCTCATCGGCGCCATCATAAATGCGGGCAGCCCGAGCTTCTCGGTAAAGACCTTCGAGCGGGGTGCTAGTTGTTAAACCGTATAATCCAAGTGTTTGAATGGCCCGATCAATCACATTGTTTAACACTTGTGCTCCATAAAACTTGATAAGGGATACTTCCTTGCGAGCTTCATCTCCCTGGTCCATTTTCCAAGCAGCGTGCAATGTCAGCAGTCTCGAAGCCTGTATTTCCGCTTCCGAATCAGCGATATAGTTTTGGATGATTTGCGAATCGGCGAGCGACTTTGTGCCGTCCTTTTTCGTTAAGGAATAAGAAATCATCTCATTTAAGGAGCGGCGGGCAACCCCTAACCAGCGCATAGCATGGGTAATCCGTCCAGGCCCTAATCGTAATTGCGCAAGCTTAAAGCCTTCTCCGCGTTTACCGAGGAGGTTTTTCTCCGGGATCCGGCAATTAGTAAAGCGGACTTCGCAGTGTCCTCCAACATAATGGTCACCCATTACTGGGACTTCACGAACGATTTCAAAGCCTGGATTATCAGTATCAACGATGAAAAGACTTGTCCGGTGGTATGGGTCTGCGTCAGGGTCGGTCACAACCATTGCGATCGTAAAAGCGGCCCCCTCTGCCCCTGTTGTGTACCATTTATGGGCATTAATCACCCATTCATCGCCATCTTTTACTGCGGTACCTTGAAGTGTTCGAGGGTCAGAACCTGAGACCTCCGGTTCTGTCATGGCAAAACAGGAACGGATATCATAGTTTTCCAGCGGGGTTAAGTATTTTTCCTTTTGTTCATCTGTTGCGGCATGGACCAAAATTTCACCATTTCCTGCATCAGGAGCCATCGAACCAAATACATACGGTCCAATCGGACTTTGCCCTATCACCTCAGACAGTAGTCCTAAGGAAACGAAACCCATGCCCATTCCCCCGAATTCCTTCGGCAAGTGACCTGCCCATAAGCCATTTTCCTTTACAATTTGCTGTAATGGTTTTAGGATTTGATTGGGTAACCCGCGATGTGGGACCATATATTTTTCATTAGGGAAAACATACTTTTCCATGATTTCTGTTGCTTTATTGAGCATTCTTCTTTGTTCGTCACTTTCTGTAAAATGGAACACCATCCATCACTCCTTTTCTGTTAATCATGTTTCATTCTCCAATACATCTTCATGGTTAGCTGATAACTACTCGGTCACAACAAGCATGTCAATATTGCAATCTCTTTAAGAATATGTTCAAGGCTGAAGAAAAATCTCAATAAATGTCAATAAAAATACTAGAAAGGTTATATATCTTTCTAGTATTAATACTGTCGGATTATCCAAAAGGAAGTAAAGGGGAAAAATCGATTTTATTTTCAATTAATCCTTGAAGGTCTTCCCTATCGAAAATATGAAATAGGCAACTACTTGTTTATTTCTTGCTTCATCTCTTCCTAATATAGCAACATTGGCTCCCCCCTTCTGCCAGTGCTAACGCGATTGCCCGGCCTAATCCCCTGTTTCCGCCAGTTACAATCGCCGTCTTGTTACTTAAATCAAATTTATCCATGCTCCGTTTCACTCCTATTATTCTTATTTTGTTTTCTATCTAAATTACATGCAAAAAATGTGCCAAACAGAAAAACCCCCATTTAAAGATGGGGGCATTGCGAGAAATAATTAAACTCATCTGCGAAAAGGTACTTCGCATGTTTATGGCTACTTTATTATGGAAAAACTTTGAACATAGAAGTGTAGTGTAGAAAGGATAAGATTTAATGGCTACTGAAACCAAAAATCCTAGTGATTTAGGTCAATCTGTCTATTTGACCCATAATCTATGGTCGGGCGTCCTGTTTGGATTAGGCCTAGTCGCCTTTATAGATGAAACGATTTTTCATCAACTATTGCATTGGCATCATTTCTATGACAAGTCAACAACTGCTATTGGGTTAGTCTCAGATGGCCTTTTTCATGCTTTTAGTTGGTTCGCAACAATTAGTTCATTATTTATGGTTGCAGATCTTCGCCGTAGAAATTCATTTTGGTTGAAAAGATGGTGGGGTGGAATGATGCTTGGGGGTGGTGGATTTCAGTTATACGATGGTACAATCCAGCACAAGTTAATGAGACTGCACCAAATTCGCTACGTAGAAAATGTTTTTATTTACGACTGGATATGGAACATAGCTGCAACTGTAATGGTCTTAATCGGCCTTCTAATCGTTTCTCGGACACGAAAAGAATCAAAGCTATTTAGAGGAAAAGTCATACATGAACCATAATCACATTCTTCATGGAAATGGAAACGCCTTGGAGTTAATATTGTCTTTACTGATTGTAATGATATTAATTATTTTTATCCTAGCTGCAGTTTTATCAAGTCGACATCATAAACGATGTCCATTTTATAGAACTGCCTTTTGGATTTCCGGAGTTCTTTGTGCGGCTGCAGCTGTCATCGGACCTTTAGCGAATCATGCTCATATTGATTTCAATGCCCACATGCTTGGTCACTTACTCCTTGGAATGCTTGCCCCAATTTTGATGGTATTGGCTGCCCCAATGACTCTTGTCCTGCGAACACTCAATGTGAAAACAGCCCGACGTCTTTCAAGCCTATTAAAGAGTTGGCCTGTACGAGCTCTTAGAGATCCTATTGTTGCAACCCTACTCAATTTTGGTGGGCTATGGATTCTCTATACGACGAACTTATACTTAGCGATGCATCAAAATATGCTTCTTTACTTATTCATTCACCTCCATGTTTTCATTGCAGGCTACCTTTTTACCATGTCGATGATTTATATTGACCCAACTCCACATAGGTCTAGTTTTACATACCGAGCAATTGTGTTAGTGATTGCTTTGGCAAGTCATGGGATTTTATCAAAATACATTTATGCTCAACCACCTGCTAGCGTACCAACAGCACAGGCTGAAAAAGGAGGCATGCTAATGTATTATGGTGGGGATGCAATTGATATTATTCTCATATTCATTTTTTGTATGCAATGGTTCAAAGCCAGCCGACCAAGAACAAAAGTACATGAATCAGTAGACTCTTAAACATTAAACTATTCGATGTACTGGAAAAATTTTTGTTGCAAAGAGAAAGCGGACTATTAAACAAAAACTAATTATTTAATACCAGTAAACTCAAGACTCCAAGGACCCGTAGGTAACTGGTAATATGGTATATTCCTCACCATGTAACTATTTCATTTTAGGATTAAAAGGTTTTAGTTTGTAACAAAATAATCACTTAATAACCAAAGTCTTCTCAAAGTTCATTTCAAAATAAAAAGCGATGCTTTTTTAAGCATCGCAACGTTTCAATAGATAAATTCCATCACAACTCATTTTCACTTGCATCTGGATTTACATCATTCAAAGGAAAACAAATCGTAAAACAAGTTCCTTGATTCAAACTACTATTCGCCTCAATGGTTCCTCCATGATCTTGAATGATTTTCTGAACAATGGAAAGCCCTAGTCCCGTTCCATCAGATTTCGTTGTATAGAATGGATTAAAGATTTTCTTCAGATCTGCCTCTTCAATACCTACACCCGTATCACGAACCTCAACAACCGCTTTGTTCTCAACTTTGAACAATCGAATCGTAATCGTTCCACTTTCCACCATAGATTGAATGGAATTGTTTATTAAATTGACAAACACCTGCACCATTTTATCGAAGTCCATCTGTATATTAATGTGAGGATTGTACTCCGTGTAAACGATTTTATGCCCAGACTGGCGAACTTTGGATTCGGTTAAGGACATCACTCTTTTTAGACACCCGTGGATGGAATGTGATTGGTATAAAGAAACATTTGGCTTTGAAAATTGGAGGAATTCAACCGTTAATTTATTCATTCTGCTAACTTCACTCATGATTAAATCATACCAAGGTTGTATATTATACTGATTCTCTTTGGAATGTTGCAGGAAACCTTGAATGATGGTCATAGGGTTTCTAATTTCATGCGCGAGTCCAGCCGCCATTTCACTTAAAAGATTTACTTTTTCCTTGTTCGAAAGCAATTCTTCCCGCTTCTTCTCTTCTTTGAGCGCATTTTTTTGCCTCTCCATTTCAATGATGTATTGAATAATCAGCAAGACAGCTAAAGAAGTTAAGAAATCCGATCCAACTGCAAGGATGCTATAGGAATTGACAGGAGTATACGAAATTCGTATCACGGTGTAAAAAGCAATCAACACAAAACCAAGTAAAATCCCCTTAAGGACACCTCTAATCTGAAATAAAAATTTACTAAGTAAAATGATATAAATAGAAAAACACCAATTCAACTGGCTTGTGAAATGAAACAATAGTAACGATATGATTTGAATTGCCGCTATATAAATAAGAAAGCGGGGATAAACTCTTTCCAGATAAATACTGGTGATAAAAATAACGCCTAATAAAATCAATAAAAAGTTGTTTTGGGATTTATCCAACGTGAACGAGGAAAAAATCACGAATATGACATAAATAGGCAAGACGATATGATACATTAAACGAAAAAACATTTGTTTCTCTCCGATTCATTTATCTACTGGTTATCCGTGTTAATTATACTCAGATTCCAAAAAAATATCTAAATCTATTATACCACTAAAAAAAGACCACCGTACCCGATGATCTTTTATACTCGTTTGGCTCCAATAAATCTTGGATGCCAATATGGGTTGTTTGTTGTTGTAATGATAACTCCTTTTGATGAAGAAGCCATAATCATTTTACCGTACCCGATATAAATGGCAACATGTGTTGGTTTGCTTGCCTTGGATGGGGCATAGAACAATAAATCACCTATCTTTAAAGAAGATACACGGTACCCATTTCCAGCGTACATTTGGGCCGCTGTACGGTAAAGTGTTCTTCCTGCTTTTCCATATGAATATTTAACAAGACCCGAGCAATCGAAACCGTAGGGCGACATTCCGCCCCATCGATAGGGTACTCCCATATTATTCTCTGCTATTTGAATGGCCTTTATATGATAATCGTAATAGGCAGCTTCTGCTTTATCACCCTTGTTGGCAAACAAAGATCCACAAGAAGCTAGAATGACAAATGCCACGATGAATTTCTTTAGCATGGTTGTTTCCTCCTAGTGTGATTTGGTAGTTTCAATATACTAGGAGGGTATAACAGGGGCATCACAGCCAATTTACAATTCCATTACAAAATAATTCTAATATAATATTGAAACACATGAAAATCTATAAAAAAGTCCTTACCGCTTATTTGCAGAAGGACTATAATGCTGATTTATAATTGTCTTTTTTCCCTTATTAATTCATCTCGATCGGATGCCATTGGAGGCTGCTCCAACCATCCATTTTTTATCATGATATTTGCTCCATCTTCAGCATACATTTGAATTTCTAAGGATAGCCTGTTATACATGGCACTAATATCTCCCCTTGGACTTTGACTGATAGATGTCCCGTAATACCCAACGCTCAAAGAAATCAAACCTGCGTTGTAGAACATCATCAGCTTATCAGAAAATGTATAGGTTGTACTATTTGTTATTTCTGAGTCCCACCCCATCGGTGCCGGGAGCTTACTTTCCTCTAACTTACTTCTAAATAATTTAATATGTTTATTCCCAATTTCTAAGCCTTTTAGAAATAATTGTTTTACATCTTTATCCTGTGCAACCTGACTAAATCCTGTAAGTGCAGCCACTCCCAAAGCATTTCTTTGGAGGTTGGCAAATAAATTATCTACTTCAGCTGCTATTAATGGTCTTTTCTCTCCAAACACATCTAACATAAACCATTGCTTTTTCACAAATTCAACCTTTTCTAAATTTGGCAAGCTAGGAGTTCGGATAAACAATCCTTTTGACAATAATAGTTCCGTTGAAAGCTTATATAACTGCATGGTTTCACTAAGGCAGTCCATGTAATAGGTTTTAATGTCCTCTCTTACAGAGGTTGCCACACCCGCAGCATATAATGTAAGCCCAACCTTAGACATTTGGTTGATAAAATTAAGGACAAAACTGTCAGAATAAAGTCTAGGAGCACCTAAATTAACATCCTCTTCAATATTAAAACCATATGGAACTACATTTTTTTCCTCTGTAAAGATGGATGTAACTTTATGTACATGTGATTTAGATAACTCTAAAGCAAATGCAATGATAGGTTTAATTTCCTCATCCTCAGCTTTTTCTAAAAAAAATGTAAGGAGACAAATGCTTGCGCTATCATTTAAGTATTGAGCCCAAAGGTTGGCCATTTCTCCAGCTGTTAGCCTAATCTGCTTTCCGATTTCCTCCATCAGGAACCTCCAAAAAAAGATATACTAAAAAATACCTTTCCCATAAAGTACCTGTAGTATGTATTCGTACGCTAGGTTGAATTAGTTTTCAAGTAAAAATTCAAAAGATCAGGGTATTCCTTTATTTCTTCCTTACCTTTATCACTTATTATATAGGTCCCTCGCTTGATTCTTTCAAACCAACCATAATAGTTTTTTACGAGAATAGATGAAGTTTTGTCTCCCGTTCCCATTTGTACTAAGTTTTTCGGGGATAACGGACCAAATTGCCTTAGGTAACCAGCAATCTGGATACAATTTTCTTTATAGGCTGTCATAATTTTGGTCCGATTGCTTCCGCCTACATTGAAATCTGCACTCCGCCCATTGATTTCCTTCAACACAGCTTCTCTCTTTCGCTTGCTTTGCCCCATGCTTTTACGGCGATCAAACACAACTGGATGGAGGATGACTTCTGCTTTTGCCCGTTTCCCTGGGCTCGAAACAACAATTAAGCCTAACTCTAGGCGTCTGATTAAGTGGCATTTATCTGCCCATCGTCTGGAATTTAACCGATACTTTGGTTTTGGAATCGCAATGTACACTTTATCCGTCAGCCGCTGACGTTTGGCAGCCTGTATAAGCAAATCCACACTTAACGTGAGCTTTAATTCGATTACAACTAACTCCTCACCTTTAACGGCAACCATATCACAGTCTTTCACTTCACCGTAAACCTCATATCCATCTCTTACGAAAAATGTCTGAATTGGTTTATACAGATCGATTTCTTGCAGCTTTTTTGTTTCCTTCAAACATTCTCACCATCCAATTCAAACCATATATGTTATTTAAGCCACTATTGAAAAAAATGATTTTCATTATAATAAATGTAACATAAATTCTTATTGGAAAAGGATGCTTATTTAATCAAAAAAAATCACTCGGTAAATTCTCCAAATAGCAGAATCATACCGAGTAATAATAGTAGTAGAGCCAAATTATTTTGGACGGTCTTCCAGGCGGTCGTACTGAACAGTGGGTCCGAGATGTTGATACTGCCCCATTGCCTCCTCTATCAGTAATTGGGCATCTAAGTTTGCCACTGAAGGAAGAATATCCAAATGACGATGCCCCATATTGCCATAGCTATAGACAAGCAGAAAATCGCTCGTCTCCCAAATTTCAAATCGAAACACATACCATTGGTTGGGCACACATAGAGAGTGACCTGATTTGAAGGTTTTTTCCCCCAAGCGGTGGTAGGCAAACTCAGCTTTCGCTCCGCTGTAAGATTTCCCCGCCTCATAAACTAATGGGTAATCTTTTGTATAAAGTTGTTCCAAGCCTTCTATAGTTGTAATCCCTGTCTCCCTCTTTGTCGCCACAATGATAGGAGTACGCTTTTTGGTTCCTAACTCATGATAATCGATGATATCACAGTCATCCCATTGGACATGTAGATTTGCTTGTTTCAGCGAATTTGCCCACTTCCCTACATCTGCAGGGTTTTCAAATCGCTCACAAGAAAGATAGGTTCCATCATCGGTTAACAAATCATCCACTGTTTGCAAATACAAACAGTCTCCATACGTTGGATTTTCCTTCAAGCAATCTAGCAGTGACCAATACTTTGGGATGAAAAGTGGTCCCATAATCTCATGGAAGGTTCGCACCGAAATAATAAGGTCAAATGAGTTTATTAAAAAACGCTCTTTTAATTCTAAAAAATCGATTTGATAAAAGCTCACATTAGTAATATCAAGCTGGTTAGCCAACTCTTGGGCACACCGGATTCCGTTCTCGGACTGATCGATTCCCACTATCTCTGCATCCGGGAAACTAGTCGCGTACCAGCAGGCCAACAATCCATTATCACATCCGATTTCCAAAATTCTCTTTGGCTTAAAGTGTTTTTGGCGGTTTATCCAGGTCAAGAAAGAATGATGAAAGGACTTCGTCCATGATTCCACAGCCAAGCTGAAGGGCAGTGTTTCATTCTTCACCTCATAAAGATTCCCCTGCTTTTTTCGGGATATGAGCGGTTCAAGATCCTCAGCCAAGACTGAATCTACTTCAGTGACGTGCTTCCAAAAGCCACGCTTGCTTTTACATTCCTTGATTCCGAGTGTCTTATAATAGGCTGAAATACTTGGTTTCCTTTGTTTTGTCTCGATTGGCATGGTATATCTCCAGTTTTGTTAAATTATTACTATATATTAGGACTTGGTCCTAAATATGTAAGACTTATTATAAAGGTTATTTGCTAATTTTTCAAAAAATTTTTCCTCTTTGTAAGGCGGTATAGCTGTCTGATCAACAAGTAGAAAAATTGGTTTTTAACCCCTACTGAACCATTTTTCCTTCTGTAGCCCATAAATGTATCTAAATGCGGATATTTAACCAGGTAACAAAAAATTGGAGTAACGCTTTTCTATTTACCTGCAAGGAAAAATAGGTCCGCGTACTCCAATTTAGTAATCTTTGTTTTTAAACTATAAATCAATGATTGTTATGCAATGCGTTTGTTGTCAATCCTATGACGCGAATTTTCTTAACAAAATAATCATTTATAAAAATCTCTACTGTGTTGGAATATTTGTCAATAATCACTCTATTTATACTCCATATTTTTCCCAATCCTTGTATACAGTGCATATTTTCCAGTCCGGGTTTTCTGCCTTCTCTAAGAAAAATACGAGCAGAAACAGTTCCGTTTGCTGGATAATGTCCGAGCTCTACTACTTCATCACATAGTGTAGGCAATTGACCAAGGAGTCTTACAGTGATAAAGTCGTCAGTTCTAATTGCATTAGCGTCAATAAGCATAAAATTTTTCTCCTCGTATTAATTAAATAATTTAACTGGAGTTATTATATGTATTCACCTATGACATGTTACCTAAGGTAACTTCCCGCAACCCCTTATAATTGAATCAGTCTTTTACCACTTTAACAGAAGTTTGTCCAATTCACGTACTTGATCATATGCTCTTAATAATTGTACTGGTACGAATGTTCTTCCATGTTCCCAAGCATTCTCTTCTACTTCCACTAAGAGCTGTTTCTTTTCTTCTTCTTTACCATAAATGAGCGTTTTTAAAACTAGTGGATTTTTCCTAAATTCTAAATAATAACCAAGCTGATGATAAAGAATTATTTTCGCAAAGTTTTCATCAGTTTCTTTTACTTTAAAGTTAATTTTAGCATTATAGCCGTTAATCTGTATGTAGTTAAACTTTATTGTATTTGTCGAAACGTTATAACTCATTGGTGAAGTGAGTTTATCGCTGAATTCAACATTTATTTTTAGTTTAAGCTCTTTTAATGTATCGGTAATTATCTTCTCAATATCCCATATAAAAAGCATTTACCTTTATCCTTCCTAACAAGCATGAAAACCTTATCTTGATTCAACTATAAGACCCTCACTATAAGTTGTTTTTATTTTTTTAACAATAAAATACCCGGCATAATCTAACAAGAGCCATTTATCATAATTTGATATTGAACTTCCTCTTTTTAGAATGATAGTAAGCTTCTAAGAGTTGTCATCATTACTACATATGAAGAAACTGATTGGGTAAACTATAAATCACGAAAATCACAGAAAGGAGGAAAAAGCTGTGATACGGAAACTTATTGCCTTTTTCCTATTCGCCAGTTTTCTTTTCGCCGGCGGTCTTCACACTGACGGCCAACCTCCTCCGGATCCCGTCGAGATGGGGATGAAAGAAGGTTTTTATGAAGGAATCCGTTCAGGGCTTGAAGACCGGCATAATTTCAGGATTTCCCGTGCTTGGCAGCAGGTACCACCTTCTAAGTTGATCTTGGACAACAAAAAGGAGATAGCTCGGCCCCTTATAAAAATAGGACTTCTCCGCCAAGTGTACCTATTTTATTCCTCAGAGGAGAAATTCAACGCCTACCTTCATGCCCATCCAGAAATGAATGCGGTACAGGCGGCCCAGCGGATACTCGGTCAAAGGTTTGTGAGGGCGTACGAAAGAAGCTTCCGACAAGGTTATGAGAAATCACTCACTGCTTCACCTGAAAAGGCGGCAAACTACGCAACATTATTGAGGATGAAAAATAGATAATGGAAAAACAAATGTTCTACAATATGCACCATTTCGTATACTGGGACAAAACGAGCCGATTGATATCTAGTTAAAATCTACCGGTCTAGAGAGCTTGTAAACAGATCTAAAGAAAGAATAAATCACTTCAGATGATTTTGAATGAACAATAGTTTTTGAATCTGGCTTTTCAATATTTAAGGATAAAGTGACATCATCATCGCTTGGTAAATTAGGATCATAGATATTGATGGACAGATTGTTATCATTTAAGTCATACCCATATGCAAGTACTTGATGATGTTTTCTAATCTGAAATGGATTAAGAGATTTTCCTCTAATTAATCCAATGGGAGAAAGTTTTCCGTTGTCAAGATCATTTTTTATTCCCGGCCATTCTTTTTTCATCATTCTCCATGTCCTACCGTGCGGTGCCATTCCAATTTTACTAAAGGTTGTTTCATGATCCGGTAGAAAAGGATTCATTAGTACCATATATTTCATAAGACCAAATGGCAAATGAAAGCTTTCTATCTGCCGATTAACGATATAATCAAAAAATGGACCAGAGGAAGGTGCAGTAGAATCGGACGGGATTGGCATTTTAGCCTCGAAGTAATCGATGACAGCATAAATCATTCCGCCACAAAGACCATATGAAGCATCACCGATTCTGATCTGCCTTCCGAAAACATCGATTATCTTTAATGGAACTTGTGGAAAGCTGTTTCCAAATTTAAAAGCGGATGTACTGGGCAGAAACCCTGTTATGTTTGCCATAGTGACTTCCCCCTATTTCATCAAACCTCTCGATTAAAAAAACAAGGTTCATAAAATAAATATGTTTATTAAAAGCCACTCATTCATTCAATGGCTGGCTGCCCGCCTTTATTAAGTATTTTTTTCTGAATCCTTGACCATCATTTTAAATAACCTAAACAATATATGCTAAAATATGTGAAAACGTTCACAAAAAAGTATGGTAATCGCTTACAAAATCATATATAATTATATTAAAATTACAACTTGAGAGGTGAAACCGTATGAAAGAGTATATTTTTCTACTAGAAGAACCGGTGGGTACTAGAGAAATCAAAATCATAGCATCAGGAATGACAGATGCCTTCAAAAAGGCAAAGGCATTTCGAAAAAATATCATCCAAGATACTAAATTAAAAGTCAATATGATCTTAAAAGGTATTAAATATAATGATTAACCTTAAATAACAATATATTGAAAGGAAAAATCCTAAACTTTATGTTCTTATTAAGATTAATAGCAGAAAAATAAAGGAGAACACATTTGCGTATTATTGAAATGTGTTCTCCTTTAAATTTATATTTTTAGATACTGGGTTTCTTTACTGAGCAATGGTCATTGGATATTGGTATACGCAGTGAAGCTTTTCGTACCAACACAAAATAAGAAAGGAAAGCTAGAAAACTTGAGAAAAAGATGATGACGCCCATAGGAACGCCTGTATACGCCCCTGCTATTCCCACAAGTGGAGCCGTTAATGAGCCAAGTACAAATGGCAATAAACCTAATAATGCAGAGGCACTTCCCGCAATATGTCCTTGCGTTTCAATCGCTAAAGCGAAAGATGTGGTTCCAATAATACTGATTGAACCTACAAAAAAGAAAATCGGGACTGCGACGGCGAAAAGCGGAGCTTTTAGTAACAGAGCAACAAGTAAACATGCGCCAGCTATTGTAGAGATGGCTAACCCTATCTTTAAGAATGTCCTCTCCGAAATAATGTCTGCCAAGCGGCCTACCAACTGACTTCCAATAATTAATGCTATTCCATTTGTCCCAAATAATAAACTAAATTGCTGCGGTGTGACTTCGTAAATATTCTGATAGACAAACGGAATCCCAGATACATAGGCAAAGATCCCTGCAACTGTAAAACCTTGCGTTAATGCGTACCCCATGAACGATCGATCTTTGAATAATGAACCAAAGTTGTTCATGATTTGTGGTAAATTGCTTGGGACACGGTTTTCTTCTGAAAGCGTTTCTTCTAACTTTAAAGCAACAGTAAAGAGCAACACCGCACCTATAATGGCCAAAGCTAGGAAAACCCCATGCCAATTGGTAAAAGCAAGAATCCCCCCTCCAGCAATCGGTGCCACGATCGGCCCGAGGTTACCCACTAACACCATCATCGTAAAAAACTTGGTTAGTTCCCTTCCACTAAATAGATCCCGAACAATCGCTCTAGAGATCACAAGTCCACCTGCAGCTGCAAAGCCCTGGACTAATCGAGCAATGATAAGGAAATAGATATTGGGCGCCAACGCACATGTTATAGAAGCAAGTAAGTACAAGGTGATAAAGATGAGCAAGGGTTGTCGGCGACCTTTCACATCACTTAAAGGACCAATAACCAATTGCCCTAATCCCAATCCTAATAAACAGGAAGTTAAACTAATTTGTACGAGTGAAGCAGTCGTATGAAAATCGTTTACAATCGTCGGAAAGGACGGTAAATACGTATCGATTGTAAAAGGTCCTAATAGTCCAAGAGATCCAAGAAGGATTGCAAGTTGTATTCGTTTTTTTCCACTAGGTTTATTCAATGTCCATCGCCTTTCTAAAAAGAAGTATTTTTTCCTTATTGCATTTATTTCGATATCCAAAATAATAAATTTTATTATATCGTGAAACATGCTCAAAGGTAAACAATTAAATTGCATGGAAACGATTTCAATTTTCGAACATATGTGACACGAGAGGACTGTATTCATGCTCTATTAAGAGACCCCAATTCACATTGGAATTGGGGTCTCTTAATGAGTGTCATAAACAAGCTAGCGATATAATGGATTATTCAAGAAATAGATTAGCACCCCATAGGGAGGTTTTTACTTGTTTAAGAGAGGATAAATGTGTATAAGTAATTACATAATTAATAAATTACTTGAGGTGAATACGCATTGGATTTTAATTCAGAGTCAGACCAACAATTAGAAAATGCTTTTGACGAAGAAAATATAGAAAGAGATTACCCTACTAGGCAAGAAGCAAAAAGAGAGCGAGACCAAAGAGGATATACACAATTGTTTACGGCGAGGAAAAAGAAACAGTCTGTGGAAGATGGCAAACCGGGAATATTCTCGCTATTCAAGTTCCTTTCGTCAAATAAGAAAAAGAAAGTGGAGATGTTCTGGGTAAAACTAGTCTTAAAACTTTTTGTAGTAGCAGCTGTT
>NZ_JBCNAD010000088.1:0-16578 GCF_050477905.1 Neobacillus pocheonensis
TTCATTACAGGAATGCTGCCCATATATACAGTATCAGCAACATAACATTGATATGATGCACCTTTTATCATTGTTTATATGTAAACGTAGAATGGCGTTTAAGGACTTGACTTGGAGCCTCTGTGGGTACGATTTGTCTTGAAAGGCTGAAGCAGTTGTTTCATCAGGCAAACGAGCCTATCATACCCACCTCTCCAAGTAAAGTCCTATCGTTGTTTACGTTGAAAACTATAATTACTTACTGAAGATAATAAGTAAACAAAGATAGAAAAAGGGCTGTTATTGTTTCGTTATTAACTATGAATACGGTCAAAAATCATACTGTATATATCTGCTTCGTTAGTGGAACAAGAAAAAAGAGCTGCCACCGCAACCCTTTGTTAAACATAAGCACCCGTTAGCTTAAGTACATTTCTTCACAAACTTTTTTAATAATTAAGAACTAAAAAATCAGCTATTGTCCAATTAAGTTATAACGCCAATTATTGCACCGCATAAAGCTTCCTGGAGGATATTCAAATTCGCATTCAGAGATTAACTGAAAGTCAAGCTTCCGACAAATTGCATTAGAAGCAGGATTATCAATCGATGGGAATGCGTGAATATATTTATATTTGTTCTCACTAGATGCTTCTTCTAATGCTAACTTTACTGCTTTTGTAGCTATACCTTTCCCTTGATAAGAGGATAGAACGCTCCATCCAGTTTCATATACTCTTTCATTATTCCAAGTAGTTTGCCAATAACCCACAGAACCTACTGGTTCTAATTCTGGTAACAATATTATGCTGAACATACGTCCTCTATTTCCAAGCTCAAGATATCGTTTATGTCGTTTCAAAATATGCTTTTTACTCTCTGGACCTCCAAGATGCTGCATCATTTCTGGAGCGTTGATACGAAAAAGTAAATCAAGGTCATTATGCTCCCAAGGCTTTATCTGAATGATATGGTTACTTGCTTCCAAAATTTATTCATCCCCTCAATACTCATTATTTACTCTTTCTTTACGAAAGCTAAAAATCCTCTATTTAATGATATTGTTGTTTATCTAAACCGCTTACGTTATCTCAATAACAAAAAAGGATCGCCGTAGGGGGCTGTTGACAAACTAATTTGCCGTACTCCAATGCACAAAATATAGTAATAAAAAAGAAGACGAACCACTATATACTGTAGTGATTGATCTTCTTTTTGCTTTGGATGTTTATTTGTCAACAGCCCCGTAGCAATCCCCGTTCTTTAACTCTTGCACTCCGTTTGTTTAATTACACTCCTTCACAATCAAGCTATTATATAGAACCAATTTTATTCAACAATACCAGCTCCATTTATCTTACAAGCCACTTTTACTTTAAACTTGAGGTTAGGGTAATAATTCTCCCAATTCCTATGGTCAAAATTTTTCGAGTTGAATTTAAGACCTAATCCAATGGGGTCTAGTTTTGTTTTCTGAATATTATCTAAAAGTAAGATGACTTCTTTATTAATTTTCGTTTCTGTTTCATCCTGTATTCTTTTTATTTGATCATTGGAAAGATTTATTTGATTGTCCAATTTTTCTTCTACAATTGCATTCAATTTAATTAAAAAAAAGACTGATATCATGTGGTTATTGTCTTCTTTAATTTTGAAGCTGGCATTTCCTTTTGAAATATTTATTGCATAAGTACCGTCTTTGGTCTTAATATTGGTACTTCCATTCTTAATTCCCACAGTCAGGAGTCTAAATAGCTCAGATTCTTTAGGATTAAGTTTAGACTCCATTCTCTTTTTGCTAAAAAGGGCAATTGTATCAACTAGAATTTTATTGTTTTTAACTTCTATTACAGGCATAGCCATGTTAATTCCCGTTTCTGTTTCCCTTCTATATGCATCAAATAGTGTTAACACTTTAATATATGGCGAATCAGTGCTGCTTTCTTCAAACATTGAAAATAAATAACTGCCTGCAACTCGTTCTACCTTAGGTTTGTACTGAAGTACCTGATATGCTGTTGGAGCAGCAACACTTAAATACGCAGTCTTGTGTATTTCTGGTCTTCTTACGAAATAATCTAATAATAGACGAATATCCCCTTCAGCAATTTTTTCTCCAATGAGAATTGTTTTGGTATGTCCGTAAAACAATTCTTTATCTGTCATCGACTTCATTCGTCTTAGAGCTTCAGAAATGGAATTGGCATCAAAAGATAGCAAAGTAAAATCGGCTCCTATTGTAGCTGGGTCTCCCTTTGAAAGTGAAATTTTGAGGATCACTCTATATTTTTTTCCCAATAATTCAGACTTATCAATACCAATTGATGTAACAAATGAACGTTTATCAATATCCTTAAATGAACACCCATTCACTAAAAAAGGAATTAACAGTAATATTAAAAAAACTATTACTAATTTTCGATTTGTTTTTTTGAAGCAAAAAGTAAAATTAACATTAAAAATAGATCTAAAATAATACGAAAAATAAAAAAATAATTGAAAAGTTTTAACAACCTGAATTCGTCTGTAAAATGCTGAGTAATTAAGGCTGATATCACGACGACAAATATGCCGACCCATTTTGAACGTCCTCCAACATTTTTTGTCATTAACTGAAGATATTGTAGTGCCGAGTGATAGGATAATATTATATACATCAACGTTATGCCAATTTGGACCAAAATAAAAATTGATACCATTCTTTCTAAAAAGAAGTAATCAAAGCGCATACTGTCAACTGTAGTTACCCAGACATAGCTTTCCTTTCCTACGCCATTAAGTCCAAAGTATCCAATTGGTACGAAATATGAAGAAAAAAGTATGAAACAAATAATCCCTATAGCAATTAATAATTTTTTCTTACTTATGGAAAGAATATGTTCACCATAAATAATAAAATTTGTGAATCCTGTAAAAACAAATAATCCAGAAGCTACTGAATTCATTTTTGGAAAATGCATTAGGTAAGTCCAAGATTGTTTGATGGAATCTACCATTACTAAATGATCGGTAAAAAACCTCAGTATGATAAAAAGATAGAAAGGTGTAGCTAATAAAACAATAATTTCCAACATATACAATATGGAATTTGTTTGATTCATTATTACAAATACGATTAACAAGAGAAAAATATAAAATACGATAATTGCGTTCGGGGTTAAAAAAAGGTTTACAATTTGCGTATTTGAGATAAGAAATAACATTCCTGCAAAAATTTGTAGAGTAAAATTAAAAAACAGAAAAGTCTTCTGAAACCATTTTGGGAATAGCCTATCCATAATTTGAACAATATTTTGTCTTGGGAATTTTTTCATTAGAGTTAGAAATATCGTAATGAGAAACGATCCTATTAGGATTGATAGTGCTAAACTAACTAAGCTCCCGTTAAATCGATTTTTGTAAAGGATTTGAGGAATAAAAGCAGTTACGTTCACCAGTGCATTGATATAAAACAAATAAACGTAATAACGCTGTCCTAGCATTAAAATCCACCTACAATCAGTTTTTTGCAAATAGCTGCATGTACGGTTTACCTAGGCTACGTAAACTACATAGATATGCGATTAGAGCAAAGGTTCCTATTAGTACCCCTATAGTTCCAAATAAACTTCCAAGTACAATGAGTGGATATCGTATAAGTCGGATAGCTTGATGCATGGCATTTACCGGAATGACAAAAATAGAAATTGCAACAATAGAAATGACAATAATCATAACATTGCCTATTAGTCCTGCTTGGGATGCAGTCTGCCCGAGGATTAAGCCACCTACAGTCGTTGCGGATGGGCTAATTGTTCTTGGTAAACGAATACTGGCTTCACATAAGAATTCCACCATCAGCATCATAAAGATAATTTCAATGTAGGAAGGAAAAGGAACAGCTATTCTGCTTCCTGCAATTAGAAGAGCAAATTGTACTTTTAAAATTTCTGGAGAATAAGAAATGACGCCGACGTATAAAGCGGGAAGAAAAAGTGAAATCATCAGTGCTATGTATCGAATAAAAATAAGAAATTTTCCTATGGTGACTAATTCTACTTGATCATCCATAGATTTAAAAAAATCAAAGAAACTAGCTGGTCCTAGTAAAACCCATGAAGATCCTTCAATAAGAAATACAATTTTCCCTTGAGACAGATTTGTTACTACTCTGTCAGGTCGCTCTGTTGTCATAAATAAAGGAAAAGGACACCACTTACTCTCCACCAATAATTTTTGCAACTGACCCGCAGATTGTAATAAATCAACTTTTAAGTCTTTTAGTTTATTATTCAAGTGTTGTAGAGCTTTTTTATCACAGAGCTTTTCATCGTACAGTAAAATAATATTCGTCTTGGAATTTTGTCCTAATGTGTGGTTTTTAGCCCTTAAAGTTTCTTTTCGATATCGATTGCGAATAATGTTTAAGGATATACTTAATTTTTCATTTAAGCTATCTTTAGGACCTTGCAAAATACTTTCTTCTGTCGATTCAGATACAGGACGAGATTCAATATTGTCCAGTTTAACAGAGTACATTTTATTGTTTTGTAAGATTATAATGCATCCGCTGAAAATTTTTTCCACAGCATCTATTTCATCTTTAATCATTGACCATTCTTCAAATGAGCGGATATATTCTTCATACTCAAGATTTTCGTCTGTATCATAAAAAGTTGAGATTACATTACAAGTAATTTTTTTTTCGTCGCATAGTGACTTCAAATAAAAAAGAGTAATTTTTAGATTTCCCTTTTTAACTTCACGGTGAATAAAATCATGATTTTCTTTCAAGTCCTTAAGATTCATTAAAGTCACCTCAGAGATATTATCCACTAAAATACAATTTTTCACACCCAAACCAGACTGACTATTTTGTAAGTATTCTACGACTATCTAATACCCCCTTTTTTTAATTCCTTCTAAAGCTAAACTGCCCCGTTCGTATTATAAGGTCAGCCAGAAAATATTTCTGGTTGACCATTTTTTATTTGGTCTTATTATAACAGTAGCCAGGGTAGAACGTATCTGCCCGTGGGGCTTGACCCCGTCAACTAAACCGTTCGCCCCCTACTTGTAGAAACATGATTGAGGCTGGTTGGGACTTAGATCTCGTATAACAAGCGAAGCTGTGACACTGCATGGAGGATTAGGGGTTACTGGCAAATCACTTAATTAGGAGGAGATATATAATGAATCCAGTCGTAGGTCTGGATATATCTAAAGGTGAAAGTCAGGTTCAAGCATTTCTGGATAAAGGTAGACCATATCGAAAGAGCTTTAAAGTAGATCATACACTTAAGGGGCTTAGTTCACTTGTAACGTTTCTTGAGAATGTTAAAAATGAGTCAGGGAAGAAACCTTCGGTCATATTAGAGGCTACTGGGCATTATCAAACTTCAGTTGTTCAATACTTGGAAGAACGAGGATATTTAATTACTCGCCTGCTTTTCTTTGGCTAGAATAATGTATATTCAAAGAATAACAACAATAATTGAAAGGTATAAGTTACTAAAAAATCCACTCTAATTCCTTCAAATTCATATCCTTTTTTAAATAGATCAATTATCTCCATTACATTCCTTTCTCCCTCTTTTTGATCATATACTTATGTAAGTAGGGTGTAATGAAGCTGTTAAAAAAATTTCTTCCCCACTCATTTTAACTGTTTCAGGGTCATATAATTCCAAGTGAACTCCAGCAGTAAAATCACCACTATTAAAGAGAGCTACATCCCAACCAAAGTAATAGAAGTAAGCTAATCACACCATTCCGCTACTTAGTGAAGGGAGGGCTCATAGTTAAAAAGCAATTGGCTTCATGTGCTCGCTTTCCGCGGGCGAGCCGGGAGCCTCCTCGGCGCTGCATCTGGAGTAAATCTTCCCAATACCTCTGTTGACATACACATTCAATCCCTTCTCTCTTGTCTATCCTCAAAATTTCTATAAAATGTCCAAAGGCATTTTTCTAGTCGGTTGCGGAAATACTTCATCAAGTCTATTTAAATCCTCTTTTGTTAATTCAATAATAGCAGCTTCCGCATTTGCTAGTACATGTTCTTCTTGAACAGCTTTTGGAATAGCCAGACAATTGTTAGAACGGATTGTCCAAGCGAGAGCGATTTGTAAGGGTTGTACAGCGTATTTTTCTGCAATCTCTAAAATGGTTGGATCCGTTAACAGTTGTCTTCTTAAAGAACCTCCTTGAGCTAGCGGGCTATATGCCATAATAGGCATGTGATGTTCTCGCTGCCATGGTAAGAGATCATACTCTATACCCCTTGAACCAAGATGATATAATACTTGATTAATCATACAATTTTTTCCGTTAGTGGTGTTCCATAACTCTTTCATATCATCGGTATCAAAATTGGAGACTCCCCACCTTACTATTTTTCCTTCCTTGCGTAGCTTTTCCATTCCTTCAATGGTTTCTGCTAATGGCACACGTCCTCGCCAGTGTAAAAGGTACAAATCAAGAAGATCGGTTCCCAGCCTTTTTAGACTGTTTTCACACGCTTTGGCAATCATATCTAATCCTGCATGATGAGGATACACCTTTGATACTAAAAAGACGTCATCTCTTCGTCCTTTAATTGCTTCACCTACTAAGCGTCCAGAATCGCCATCACCATACATTTCCGCCGTATCTATTAGTTTCATGCCTAATTCTATTCCGAGTTGTAAAGCTTTGATTTCCCTTTCTCTCATTTGAGGATTTTCTCCCATGTACCAAGTTCCTTGTCCTATTCTTGGCATAGAAGTTCCATCAGGCAATGTAACTACACGACTTTCAAGGGAATTTTTTATTTTTGTTAATTTATTTTCGTCCTGTACACTCATTAAAAATCAACACTTCCTTTTGTATCTTTTTATGTACCTAATAACAAAAAAGGCGGCAATACTCTTTTGCAGTATTGCCACCAGTAAATTACTTAATTCTTAACTTATTTCTATTTTAGTTAGAACCGCTGCTTGGCAGGGTGATAAGCTTCCGTTCAACATCCATTTAGGCCATTATACTAAGTGGGCTCCACCATCAATAAGAATAGCCGTACCAGTAGTAAAACCATTTTTAGCAAGGTATACATAGGTTTCAGCTATGTCTTCCGGCTTTGCAATCCGTCCAACAGGGAGCTGTTGTGCAATGCCGTTGAACAGTGCTTGCCTCTGATCATCTGGCATTCCAGCATAGATTGGAGTGTCTACAATTCCAGGTGAAACCACGTTTACCCTAATAGGGGCTAGGTCTACGGAAAGTCCTCGAACCAATCCTTCAATGGCTGAATTGATTGCCGCTAACGTAGTAGCGCCTTGAGGAGGACGAACGCCATATACACCAGAGGTTAAGGTGATTGAGCTCTCATTGTTTAAATATGGAAGTGCTGAACGGACGGTAATATATTGCCCCCAGAACTTACTATCAAACGCCTCTTTAGCACTTGCCACAGGCAATTCGCTAAAGTGCCCCATTGCGCCTTCTCCTGCTGTTACCACAAGGTGGTCAAATTTTCCAACCTTGCTGAAAAATTCTGCTACTTTTTCTTCGCTTCGAAAATCGATTTCATTTCCTTCTACATTGCCACCAAGAACTTGTTTTGCTTCATTTAATTTGGAAACAGAACGGCTGGCAATGATCACTTGAGCTGATTGATCGAGAAACGCTTTGGCAGTTGCTAAACCAATACCAGAAGTACCCCCTAAAACAA
This sequence comes from Neobacillus pocheonensis, assembly GCF_050477905.1. Lineage (NCBI taxonomy): Bacteria > Bacillati > Bacillota > Bacilli > Caryophanales > Bacillaceae > Neobacillus > Neobacillus pocheonensis. Next base: position 7,667 of record NZ_JBCNAD010000088.1, read on the forward strand.
CTACTCGTTTACCATTTAATGACATAGTAAAACCCCTTTCTTATTAAAACCTTTTTTGTATTGAAATTCATTGTGAAATATTAATTTCTAAAACGATACTATTGAGTACTTACGCTATTATTCAGCTAATAATTTTAAGGATTCACGATTAAAGTCAGGAATGTCATCCGGAAAACGGCTTGTTACAATATTATTGCTTACCACAACTTCTTCATCTTTGTAGTTAGCACCTGCATTTTTGAGATCATTCCTTATTGATTTGAAACCTTTTATGTCGACGCCTTTTAATAGGTCTGTATCAATTAATACTTGTGGGCCATGGCAAATGGCAAAAACACGTTTACCTTCTTGTATAAATGCTTTTGCGAATTCACCAAAACGGTCGTCTTCACGTAATAAATCGGGAGGGAGGCCGCCAGGGATGAGTAAAGCATCAAAGTCTTGAGGATTAACTTCCCCAATTCCTTTATCTATTTTTACTACTTCACCTTTTTTACCAGTAATATCTTTTCCAGCCTGTATGTCGATTGTGATCACTTGATGACCAGCATCTTTAAATGCTAGTGCTGGTTCTGTGAATTCTACATCTTCAAATAAGTCTGTTATTAAGTGTAGCGATTTTTTTGCTCATTATGATAAGCCCCCTTATAATTGTAAAAGCACCGTTGGTATTATTCTCATTTAACACAATAAATACAAGTAATCTACTGTGTTTAGTATATGATACTGCTAGATATATGAAGGTATAAAAACATTTAGTATCGCTCTGTCACGTGTTTAATGATGGTGATGCCCTTTGGAAGAATTCGTGATATCAAATCCTGCTTGCGGCACATAGAAATACTTGATCCAAACCCCATCTAAAAACGGTTCCCTTTTATCAAGTAAAACATCAATGCCTTTGTCTGTTTTCACAATTTCATCATGGTCCGTGGGCGTATCAAGTTTTACTTCATAATGGGCATGGTCCCCATGGTCCAATGTAACGTAGACACGAACCATTTTCCCTTCAGCCTCTTCACTTTCCAACATTTGTTTCAGCACTTTAGCAGCATTTCGGTTAATTTTGCAGTTCATATCATTGTCTCCTATTCTAACAACTTTTAACTTTTTAATTAAGGAATCCTGTAAACAAGCTCATAACATGAGCTCACAGGTTTCATCCATATTCAATGCCTTAGGAAAAATCAAAAAGGTTTCCTTGCTGATGTCCTCCTTTTTACCTTTCGCTTTTTGTAATTTCTGCCAGAAGCTCGTATGAATGCAGGCGAGCTTTGTGGTCGTAAACTTGGGCAATGGCCATGATTTCATCTGCCTGGCTCTCCTCCAAAAATGTATGCAGCTTGTCCTTTACCGTCTGCTGGCTGCCCACGATCGATGAGCCTAATTGCTGCTCGAGAGCCTTTAATTGGTTGCTGCTGGCCACTTCGGATATGTCATCTACCGGTGGTTGAAGCGGTGTAAGGTTGCCACTCATCAGATTCAAAAATTGCTGCTGTATTGTTGTAAAAAGGCGCATTGCCTCTTTATCCGTTTCTGCTGTAATGATATTCAATGCCACCATCGCATACGGCTTATCGAGAACATTCGAAGGCTTAAACACCTTGCGATAGATCTGTAGAGCACCCAGAGTGTTAAGTGGCGAGAAATGGGCGGCAAACGCGAATGGCAAACCCAGTTCTCCGGCCAGCTGCGCACTGAAGCCGCTTGAACCCAGCAGCCAGACTGGAATATTCAAACCTTCACCTGGAATCGCTTTTATAGGGTTCCCTTGTGCCAGGGATGGATCAAAGTAACCGCGGAGTTCCGCTAATTGCTCAGGAAAGTCATCTCCGGTACTTCCCAAGTCGCGTCTCAATGCACGAGCGGTCCCCTGATCTGTACCGGGTGCCCGCCCCAGACCAAGGTCAATTCGCCCAGGATATAATGATTCAAGAGTGCCAAACTGCTCAGCGATGACGAGCGGTGCGTGATTCGGCAGCATGATTCCTCCTGAACCAATCCTGATTTTTGATGTACCGGCTGCCACATGGGACATCACCACAGAAGTGGCGGAACTGGCGATAAACGGCATATTATGATGTTCAGCGAGCCAAAAACGGTTGTAATCAAGTTTTTCAGCAAGCTGTGCGAGTTCCAATGTATGGCGGAAAGAGTCAGCAGGAGTACTTCCGGCTGTTATCGGTGAAAGATCAAGCACCGAGAATGGAATTTCGTTTAGTTTATTTGCATGTTTAGACATAAGTTCATCTTCTTCCCTTATCTAATTTTTTTAAAAACTAATCTAATACTGGAATTTCATGAGTCGGAAAGTAAGGCAAGACAAACTCTCCAAGCTCCTGGATGACTTCCTCGGGAGGGCGCTTTGAAAAATACAATACAAATGCCAGGTGATTGACACCAATAGATTGAAATTGATATAGAATTTCTAATAACTGTTTGCGCCCTACACGAAATCCTAACGGAATCGGAACAGGAAACGAATCGGGATTTTCCGATAAATCGATAAATAAAGTCTGAGTGAAAGGTTTAAACACTCCTGGGGCGTGAATTTCCGACAACTCGCGATACTCGTTAATCAATTGAGTTTGTTGTGGGATAATCCTCGGGTACTGGATCCAGCCGTCCCCATTCTGGGCGATCCATTCAATCGATTGATTGCTGAATCCTGTCACCATGGTCGGAATCGAAGAAAAAGGTTTGGGGATCATTCTCATATCCGTTCCATCGATGATGCCTAAATCGCTGTTGATTGTCGGATTGTCCTCCTTTAACAGCCGTTCAAGGAATGCATAATTCTTTTTAAACAGCCCTCCACTTTCTAGCTTGGATATTCCCAAAGCTGTGAAATCTTTATCCCGGTCTCCTGAAGCCACTCCCATGATCAGGCGGTCGGGAAACAACCGGTCAATAGATGATGCTTCCTTTGCCACTCGGATAGGATGGCGCAGCGGGAGGACCACACTCGCCGTCCCAAGTGCAATATCCTTGGTATGGGCCGCAAGATAGGTCAAATAGATCCATACATCATACATTTGACCATTATCATCAATATTCAAATTCTGAATCGTAACGTCCCGAAGCCACAATGCCGCGAAACCCTGGTCTTCAATTTTGCGGGCAAGCGACAGCTGATTTTCCATAATCGGATATTTGGACATCCTTGCCGTCGGAATCGCGAAACCAAGTGTCATTTTATCCTGTTGGTACAACCTGTTAAATGCTCGATGCTGTAATAAACTCACTTCAATTCTCCTTAAATTTTTGTACCAATGTATTTTTCGAACTTTTTAATCGTCTCCTCATTACGGCGATAATACGTCCATTGTCCGATTCGCTTCATTTCAACCAGTCTGCTTTTCAGCAGAATCGATAAATACTGTGAAGTAGTGGATTGCGAAATCCCGGCCTTGCTTCGGATATCCCCTACGCAAACCCCGCCTTCAAATCCTTCATCAGCAATAATATGGGCTTGCGGTGAAAAATGACTGTCGGGATCTTTTAACATTTGAAGAATGCTCACCCTCGTCTGGTTCGACAATGCCTTAAAAATTTCAACGGCTTGTTCATCATTTAAGCGTTCCAATTCCTGCTTCAATGTCATTTGCCTCTTTCTATATCGATTATCACTATCCCAATGGAAGCTGGATAGATGATCTGAAAGCATCACGCCAAATCGGAAATTCGCGATATTAATATATTAGCCATCTGGTCCGTCCAAATCAAAAGATTTGTTTCGAAGGAGATACGGCGAAAAACTCCCATCTTAAAAAAGACGACTAAAAAACCTGCATATAACAGGTTTTTCCGACGGTTCCGCCACTCCATCTTTGTGAACTTATTCCATTTTTTTTAGCTTATACACTTCTCTAGTTGATACAAGGTCTGCAATATTGTTCCTGTATTCCTGATAATGAGCCGACTGAATATGGTGTTCCAGCGCTTCCTCATCCTTCCACACTTCATATAAAACAAAAGTTTGGTCTTCAGATTGGTGCAAGTCATACTTTATACAACCCGCCTCTTCCCTTGATGCCGCTTGTACCTTTTTGAGTTCTGATAATAGTTGCCTCTGCAGGCCTTCTTTTGGTTTTAATACAGCAGTAATTACAATATGCTCCATTTTCATCCCCCTTAATAATGAGTAGTTTGTCTTTCTTTTAAAAGTTGGTGGCAGTGGAGTTAATGTCCCTCCCAGCATGGTGTAAAAAATATACCCTTTTTAATCTCTTATCCGCTTCAGTTATGTAAGCTTTTAACTGTTACTCTTAACTTTTTTAGTTAGGCTTAAATTAGTAAAGGACTTGATACACATTGATAAAACCTCATAAGCAGCTGCTTTAATAAATTATAAAAATAAGGACATACCAGGGGGCTTCAGATTCTGGGGCTTCAAAACCAAATTTCTTATAAAAATCTTGTTTTCCTCTTCCACTAAATAATTGAACTCACTTAATATCTTCTTCCTCATATTTTTTAATAATGATGTTATTACTTTCTTTCCACCCTATAAACTTGATGCCAATTCGTTTCCTAAAAACTATATTCCACTTATCAAAATACAAAAAAAATATTTTTATACACTTGACACTTGCATTTTTAAATATCACATTCAGCTCGTAACTTGGGTAGATTTTTATGTTGTTCAATACAAATATAGTAAAAAAGTGTGAAAAAAGTTGTTTACTTTCAACACAGAAGCGTATCCTTCCTCAAAAGAGACACCTTTTTCTTTCCCTATTCTGCCCCTTTTTTACTGCGCCCGAAAACCCTCTAGCTTACTTTTTTGGCAAAGTATAAAAGTGATGATTAGATAGAATACTTTATTAGTCAGTGGTCTAATAACATTTCGGAGGAAAAATGCCAATGAATACAAAAGAGTTAAGAAATATCCATGCCCTCGTAACAGGTGCTTCAAGCGGCCTAGGATTTTCCATGGCGGAGGCTTTGCTTCACGCTGGAGCCACGGTGGCGTTAGCTTCTAGAGTTGGGACTAAATTGGATCAAGCAGTAGAGAAGTTAAAGCGCGAGGGTTATCCTGCTGTTGGAATTCCTTTGGATGTTCGATCAGAACAATCCGTCAATCAGGCGGTCGAATGGGTGAAAAGAGAATGGGGGAAGCTGGATGTTCTCGTCAATAATGCGGGAATTGGGATGAGGACAGTAAACCCGCGTTTTTTAGTCGAGCCTCAGCCATTTTTCAAAGTAACTCCAGAGGGGTTTCGAGATTTAATTGATACCAATCTCACAGGATATTTTTTAATAGCTCGAGGGTTTGCTCCTTTAATGATGGAACAAGGTCATGGGCGAATCATTAATATTTCTATGAATCATGAGACTATGAAAAGAAAGGGTTTTGTACCTTATGGACCATCGAGGGCAGCCACTGAATCACTCTCATATATAATGGCAGAAGATTTAAAGGAATATGGAATTATGGTGAATATGCTTTTACCGGGTGGTGCCACTACTACCGGGATGATTCCGGACGAAGTTCGAAAAGAGATTGAATCAAAATTCCAGCTATTAGATCCAAGGGTTATGGCCGAGCCGATTGTTTTTTTAGCCTCAGCTGCTGCAGAGGGAATCGCAGGTGAAAGAATAGTTGCCACCGATTTTCAAGACTGGCTTCTCAAAAGAAAATAAGTTTTTAATCACAGGGACGAATTCTTTCCTCTTTGAAGAAGTAGAGCTGTCCCTGCGCTTATTTTTTTATATTTTATGAGATGTCCAGCTCCGGCATGTCCGTCAAGAAGACTAAAGAGCAAAGCTTCTCGCCAGCTTGTCTTTGTTGCAGGCGCAGGTAGATCTGGATTTATGGCCAAATCATTCACCATGCGAATGATGCACATGGGGATAGATGCCTATGTGATTGGCGAAACCGTAACCCCTAACTTTGAAAAAGATAACATCTTAATCATTGGATCAGGTTCAGGAGAAACAAAAGGTTTAGTTTCCATGGCTGAGAAAGCAAAAAGCATCGGTGGGACGATTGCAGCTGTAACCATTTTCCCTGAGTCCACTATTGGACAATTAGCGGATATCACAATTAAGTTGCCTGGCTCACCTAAAGATCAGTCGGAGAGTGATTTTAAGACGATTCAACCAATGGGCTCATTATTTGAGCAAACACTTTTACTATTTTACGACGCTGTGATCCTTCGGTTCATGGAGAAAAAAGGTTTGGATACCAATAAAATGTACGGTAGACACGCCAACTTAGAATAAATATATTATTCCTCGAGTTCTAAATAGGAAAGACCGCAAGCTGTTTCCATGCAAGATTGCGGTCTTTCTGTTAGAATGAACTACTTCAATTTGTAATAATTTTAGGAGTGATAAAATGATTTCTTTAAATGGAAAAACTGCAATAGTTACTGGCGCAGGTAGAGGCATTGGACGTGCTACTGCTATCGCCTTAGCAAAAGAAGGCGTTCATTTAGGCCTAATCGGCTTAAATATGTCTAATCTAGAAAAGGTAGCTGCTGAACTAGCACAATTTGATGTAAAGGTTTCTGCAGCAACTGCAGATGTGACCGATCTTGAATCCGTTACCCATGCTGTTGAACATATCAAATCAGACTTAGGACCAATTGATATCCTAATCAACAATGCTGGTGTTGCTAAATTTGGTGGGTTCCTTGATCTAACACCAGAAGAATGGGAAAAAATCATCCAAGTCAATTTAATGGGTGTGTATAATGTAACAAGAGCAGTATTACCCGGAATGATCGAAAGAAAATCAGGAGATATCATCAATATCTCTTCATCTGCTGGCCAAAAAGGTGCGCCTGTTACAAGTGCTTACAGTGCTTCTAAATTCGCTGTTTTAGGGCTAACAGAATCACTTATGCTAGAAGTAAGAAAACATAATGTCCGTGTTACTGCTTTAACACCAAGTACGGTCGTTACAGATTTAGCCATTGATACAAATCTTGTTAAAGGCAATGAAGAAAACGTGATGCACCCAGAAGACCTTGCAGAATTAGTCGTGGCTAGTTTAAAATTTAATCCAAGAGTATTCGTTAAAACAGCTGGATTATGGTCAACAAATCCATCATAAAACGAAGCAGATCCAGTGGGGTCTGCTTCTTTAGTTCGTATAAAATACTCTTATATGTATCAGTGATACAAGGACATTACTTTCTCTAAATCAACAATTAACTGGTTAACTTCATTCTGCGCTAAGCGTACAAGCATTTGATCGTATAAAGTAATAATTTGCCCATCCTCTTCATGCTGATGTTTTTTTAAATAATGATAAATATTATTTATCTGATCTTCATTAAGGACCGACTCTGTTTCGAAATTCTTAACTTTCTGTAAGGAAAATTCATTGATAGTCGAATCAAATTCACCTGCAATAATGTTCCCTTTTACGATCATCCTCTCACTCCTCAAAGTCAGTATAGGATAGTTTTCCCACATAATATGTTAAATAAATCTTCAAATTTAAAGAATATGAGGGCTTTTCAAATGTTTGATTTATACCTTAGCATCAAAGATTAAAGGCTTCTTTTTTGTTTTTTTATTAAATGTGATTTATAAAAGAGGTTCCTTGATTTAGTTTACTTTTAACATTTCCCTTATGGTTCTGAATAATTTAATAGCTGACCATAAGGCCTAATCCATTTCCATTATGTTTGGTAGCGAAAAAAGGTTCCCCCAATCTTTTAACCTGTTCCTCCCCTAGTCCTCCCCCTTCATCCTTGATTTTAATTAAAATATGATGAGCAGTCGAATCAATGGAAACATAGATATTACCACCAGTTGGCATCGCATCTAAGGAATTTTTAATTAATTTATAAAAACCTGTTTTAACTGATTTTTTCCCCAGTAAAAACGAGTTGTGGTGAAAAAAGGTCTAAAAACTGAATGGCACCCAAATAATTAAGTCGGTGTCATTTATTCTGCGGATAAGTTTTATCTAAAAAAAATTGTTATAAGTTATATTCCCATAGTCCTAGTTTTCCTTTTGCAGGAATAAACTCATCCAGTATCTGCATGTCCTGAACTTCCCAAGCAAAACCTCCCACTTGAAAGTCACCTAAAAAATAGTCATTACCTGATACAATTCTTCCATCCTCCAGGATTGCACTAGTCTGGTTGTTTTCAGTCACCATCAAACAATTTTCCAGCCTGCATACCGCAATAATCATGCCAGTTGGAAGGTTCTCTTTTGTGTACCCATGCTTTCCAAGCAACGCCTGGATTGCTACATGGTTGCAGACAGCCTTATCTATTTTTTTACTTGTGTGAATCGCCAATGGCCCTCGATAATTCGTTCTCCATGTCCTTGTTTCATATTTGGCCTCACGAAGGACAAAAAGACTTGCCCAAGGCTGAATCATTGATAAAACCTTCATTCTAACGGCCTCCAACCGATAAAAGTTTACTTTGTCTATAGAGTTTCCCTGCAGAAAAATTTTATCAGCATAGACATTGAAGAAACATCCATTTCTAATTATGGGAAACCACATTGTTTTGCTGTTTCATTATCTTTTGCTTCATATAAATAAACACAAACAAAAACGGAATATAACAATAAAGAAAATAGAATGCAATTTTTGAATAGATGTAATCTTTTTCGTTAGATAAATTAAAATAATGCAACCTTATTATCATTTTCCTTGATTTACAGAATCGCATACCCATTAAGTAATTTGGTTTGATTGCTTCGTCTGTAATAACAATATCCTCAATTGGGATAGTCTGCTTAATATTATCAATTTTCTTTATATAAGAAAAATCAAAAGATGGCTCCTGGAAAATATGTAATTACTCTACGCTGAAGTTGTATCCGATCGATAAGGGTGTTGTAGTAAGAAAGAATGAAGTGTCCTTTTTTATTTGTAAGTGAAAATTGTCCAAAATCATGAGATTTTTTTAACCATTTTCTACTAAAACGGTTT
>NZ_JBCNAD010000089.1:0-6087 GCF_050477905.1 Neobacillus pocheonensis
ATCGTATCTAACTGAGGGAGCACAATAAGAAAATGGGATAGCCGAAGCCATCCCATTCTTTAACTCTTACACCCAGTTAGCTCAATAACAATTACTCTTGTTCTATTGTAATTTTGCCATCAGTCAAGACTTCAAGCCAATCATTGGTACTATTAAAACATATTCTTATGTGCTTAAATTGTTCAATTTCATCATAAGGATTGTTAACCTTATATAATCTCAATTGTTCTCTAAGGTATTTTGAGTTTAATACTTCATAAACTTTTTGATTGCTATTTGCGTACTTGATTTATTATCCTTGGTTCCTTTACAATTTCATGTTTTAGTCCCTGGTTGTTTCGGACTATACTAAACAACGTATTGTTGACTAATTGTTGATAAATTTGCAATCTACGATCATCGTTTAAACGGAACCCATACCCACGTTCGACTACCTAAACTCTTGTCAGCTTATCTGGATTTCGAACGGCGTATATCCTAGCGATCTTTCCGCGGCGGGGTTGTATAAAGATAGCGGCCACGATTTCGTCTTCCGTTCGAATCAATATACCAGTTTCACCGTTCAGCGGAACAATCTCAAAGTGAACCTTTTCTTGAAAATTGAAAGCTGTGTCCTCGAACCCTTTGAGCAAGACTCGAGCTACACGATCACGCATTTGAACTGGATGCCTAAACGCGGTTGCTTTTCCGCCTCCATCGGCGACGAACATAACGTCCTCAGTCAATAGAGACAATAGATGATTGACGTTACCTTCCTCGAGAGATGTGAGAAACCGGCTTACCCATTTCGAATCGACCGCTTCGGCCATGACCGTTTCCTCCTCGGATATTTCCATCTTGCTTCTTGCCCGACTCATCAGCTTGCGGCAATTCGCCTCTCGTTTGCCGAGTAGTTCAGCTATTTCGGAATAATTGAAGTCCATCGCCTCACGCAGGACGAAAACCACCCGTTCTGTCGGCGTCAACCGCTCTAACAGTACGAGCATAGCGTACGACAATAGATCGCTACGTACAACCGTCATTTCTAGCGTAGCCTCCGGCGTCTGAATCGGTTCGGGGAGCCATGAACCGACGTACACTTCCCTCCTCTTTCGCGCCGACTTCTGCAGATCGAGACAGCGATTGGTTACCATTTTGCACAAATACGCCTTTGGCTCCTCCAAACGCTCCAGATGTGCGTGATACGCCTTAAAAAACACATCCTGCACCACATCTTCCGCGTCTTCTGCAGAGCCTGTCAACTGATAAGCCAATGTGAACAACAGCGCTTTATATTGATGATAAAGTTCATCCATTCGTTGTCTCTCCTTTTTCGGGCTGTTAGAAATATAGCAATCTTGGTCCCTATGTTTCTATAGAAGCTTACTGCCTGCATCCCATGCAAGATTTCTGAATTTCCACGCAAATTTTCCCGTTATAATCATATCAAATCCCCATTTACGCCCCCACACCAATCCGCGATTTTCCCCAAGGCCGATGCAGAAGAAATCCATCACCGATTTGTGAACCGGCGCGGGGCTGCCTTCCAGGTCGGCCTTTACGATTTTTCCCAGTCGATCTGCCTGTAACCCACCTTCTCCGCACCTCATCCGATCCGCCTTGCCGGTTTTCGGGTCGACGACTCTCGTACAGTCGCCAATGCTGTAAACACCCGGAGCCCCTTGAACGCGATAGGATTCATCCACCAGCACTTGGCCATCAGGAGTAAGTGGCAAGCCCATAGTGCGAAGGGCTGGATTCGGAATCAGACCAATCGTCCATATACATAGACCAACCTGCAGACGATCGCTGTTGTTCAACGTCACAACTCCTGCTTCCTCCCGCATTACCTTGCGGTTGTAAAGCACTGTCACTCCACATTCGCTAAGTATCTGATCCAATTTTCGTCCAACTTTCTCCGGTCCTTCCATGAACAATCGTTCCTGTGCACTTAGTAAATAGACAGAGATATCAGACGGGTTCAGTCCTAGTGATGATGCCTCTTTCTGCATCTCAAGTGCCAGCTCGGCGGATGTCTCAATCCCACTGATGCCCGCCCCCGCAACTGCGATTGTCATCAGTCGCTTTCGTTCTTTCGGATTAGTCTCACCAACAGCTTGCTGTAGATTGGCACGCCAGCGCTCCCGGATGTCTGCCGCAGTTTGCAGATCGGTTAAAGAAATGCCACCCTGATCAGAATCAGGTTGCCGAACGACGCTACCTACCGCCACGACTAAAAGGTCATAACGAATTCGAGCATCATTTCCTTGCGTATCCTTATATCGAATCTGTTTTTCCCCACTATCCACAAACGTAACCGTCCCTTGCACGAATTCGACTCCTTCTAAAAACTCATAATGGGTCCAGGGAATCATAATATCTTCCTTGCCCACGGCCGGCCGGAACATCAGCACTTTGCGTACATGACCTGGCTGTTTATCTAATAGAACAAACCGAATCCTCTGTCCGTTCGCCATTTTCCGAGTTTTTTCCTTTATTGCTTTGAGCGCACCAAGCCCTACATGGCCGCCTCCGATGATTATGCATGTCAAGTCGTTCATCATTACTCAGCTCCTTTTTTCGCTTCGTACATATAACGAGGTAAGGATCTGATTTGTGACATCTGTAATGAGCAAATGAGAACCTTTTGTTAAAATTTTTAGCTGTGAATAGCACCACCAGCAAAATGCGAATTGACAACGGTAAGTAAATTCCAGAAAAAAAAGCCCAATTCTCAGTATTAAATTGAGAAATTGGGATTTTTGTTACTCCATAAAAGCGCCCGATTGAGTAAGATCAACATAATTATTATGATTGCTACTTTAGCTAGTGGAACTAACGCACCCGTTAGTTCCACAAGGAAAAGACAGCATTGGTAACTGTTCATTCATTTCATTAAAAAATAGCTAACTGTTGCAATTAATAAATTCGGTAGCCCAATCAATAATATAGAATTAGTTAGTAAAAATCTCTGTTTTCTATCTTCTTTTGATTCAGATTGTAAATTTCTGCCCAATCTATCCCCATCTACGAATGCTCCAGTAAACAATGCACTTAATACCAGTGAGATAATTCCGACAACTCCAGTAATTTTATACAATAAAGTGAAATCGCTTAAAAAAACTGAAATGAGGAAAGCTACCACCACGATACCAATTCCTCCAACAAGTTTCTTAATTTAGTAACACATCCTTACTGTTTTTTTGTATTTTATTTCGATTTATTTCCATTTTAATTATAACATTTTCTGGATTTTTATTGATGCATTAATTTTCCATTCTTATAAAAGTAAACTGCTTCGTTAGTAAAAAAGCGACTGTTCATCTTGAACGATCGCACCCGTTACTTTAAATACAATCCTTCACAAATTAGATCATTTTTCGTGATATTCTAATTTGAAAAAGAAATTCCGATTTTTTATTACTATTACTGTAGTTAAAATAAGTAAAAGAACGGTTTGTATGACTTTACTCATTGGGTGTGTTGAAAATAATTCATTGAAAACCCCCGCTGAAATATGAAAAACGATTGCAACAATAATATTTCGTCCTGTTTTATAGTATAACCAGTTCATCAATAGAACGAAGGGAATGAGACTAACCACAAAATTTATAGAATATATTACCCCTGTTTCGACTAGATTGCTTTGATAATAACCTTTAATAAAACCTAGAGGGAAATGCCAAAATGCCCAGAAAATAGCGAAAATCATAGAAACAGTGAAAAGATTAAATCGTTTTCGTAAGCTGTCTGTGCCATATGAGTGCCAAGCCAATTCTTCTAGTATTGGAGCAAAAAAGAGCAAAAACCAGGCTGGAAAAATACCTGCTGAAAATGAAGACTTTTCTGAGAGTGCAAATTGTGAGGAACTATATCCGAAAAGCAAGGAAATTGCCTGTGCAAGAAGAATACTCGTGATCATAAGAAAACAGGTTACAATAATGTAAAATGGTTTTATGGTATTGAAATTAAAAAACCTGTTCAATAAATCCTTTCGTAAGTAAGAATCTGGGAGTATTAAAACACAAGCAATGACCAATGGAGTCGATAAGCCAATAAGTCCCAAAATGCTTACTAAGATAACATATAGATTTCTACTGGGTTCAATATGACTGATATATGCAGCAATAAACCACAATATCCACGGAACTACAATGGATAATCCATAGAACAAAATTGGATGCCGATATTTCTCGATTGCCATTTCTTTTACTCCTTTTTATTTTTATCTTACTTTAAACCTATTAAGATTTAATATTTTAAATATTAAGTTAATGTTTATTTTTGGTAAGTATTCTATCCGGGATTTTTTATATTAAATTGACCAAACCTTCCACTAATCAGCCATTTAGCTTAATAAGTCCTAATAAAAAAAGCGTTAATCCTTCTTGGATTAACGCTACCCGTTAGCTGAGGAAGAAACCAATTAAGTAAAAATTACTTTTTATTTTTTTCTCTATTATCAAAAGCAATTTCAATAAAGAATAATAATAAAACGGCAATGATTTCTGTTTTCAATGGAATTGTAATGCTATCCATATATTCATCCACCGTATGCAATGCTAGCCAAGTAAATGTGCAATCAATAACCATCCGTATTACAAATAATTTATATTTACCTGTTACATATCGAGATGACAACTTGATTAAAGTTATAGAGCATAAATCCACTCCACCACCAAAAAGAAGCAACAACAACAAAAATCCTATAAGGGAGTATGGTGATGTATATCGTACTCCAAATAAATTAAAAAGACCTACAAATCCAAAGAATATACTCCCAATAACAAACGTAATGGCAATGACAACCACGAGTGTTATAGCTGTAAAAACCAATACTTTTTCGAATAAATCCAAATCTCTAAATCGATTTTTTTTATTTTTACGATTCATTATTTAGAAACAATTCCTTTTTCGTAAACTTTCAAATTAATAACATTTATCGCCCATCATTATAACATACCTTCTTTGACTAACCTGCTTACGTTACTTGAACAAGCACCTTCTTTTCTTTTGTATATTCGTCCCACTGAGCAACTTACCCCGCCCAATTAATTCATAAATTGTTTCTCATTAATATTTCAGATAAAGACTTCATAAACTAAGTCCATTATTAATGAGGAGTGCATTTTAAATGAAAAAAATATTGTTTTATACAGTTCTTTTATTATTTACCTTTTTTTCTTATCAAACAAATACATTCGCATCCACGAAAAGTCGCGAGGCATATGAAAAAACAGGGCGGGTTATTTGGGAAGTAAACACCAAGGAAAAATTAGTTGCCCTTACTTTTGATGATGGACCTCACCCTGTGTTTACTCCTCAAATACTTGACATATTATCTAAACATAATGCTAAAGCTACCTTTTTTGTAGCTGGCAATAAAGTAATAAGATTTCCTGATATTTTAAAACAGGAAGTAAAAGAAGGACACGAAATTGCCAATCATACTTTTCACCATATATATGGTTATAAAATTACCTCTGCTAAACTAACAACAGAATTAGAAGAAACAGATAAAATTATACAGAAGTTTACAGGTTTTAAACCGTCACTCTATCGTCCCGTAGGAGGTATTTACAATGACATGATTATTAAAACTGCTATAAAAAACGGTAAGGAAGTCGTATTATGGTCATGGGATCAAGATTCTCGTGATTGGGCTAACCCACCCTCTAATCAAATTTGTAACTATATAACAAAAGGAGTAAAGCCAGGTAATATCATCCTATTTCATGATTGGCATGGTAGTGAATTTACTCATACATGTCAAACAGTTAATGCATTAGATAACATTTTGGACTTTTTAGACAAGAAAGGGTATAAATGTGTAACAGTATCAGAATTGCTCTACCGCTCGACACAAATAATTCCTGACTCTTTAGAAATTTTTCCTTCAAAGAGAGAAAAATCTTCTCACATTGATTTAATGTTTTAAATGCATTTTTCGCATAATGGGTCTATTGTGTAGTTTCATTTACTTATGTCTCATTTTTTACTTAATACTCCCTTTATAGAATCAATTCCTTTTACTCAATTCCCTTTAAAATAAGATATTCTTATTTTGGTGCTATTAGGGATTCCTTCTTGATACAGATAGGTAAGGGT
>NZ_JBCNAD010000090.1:0-3202 GCF_050477905.1 Neobacillus pocheonensis
ATTTCGCACAACTAAACTGCTTCTTAAGTTGAAGAACAGAAAAAGCCGCCAATTATGGCGGCTGGGCGAGGAAGGTCGCTGAATTATGGTGCTTTAGGACCAATCAACGCCACCCCAAGAGGATTGCAACTTTCGCAACAGAACAATTTGGCCGAGATGATACGTATCGTGCATCATGATATTGCTGAGTAAACGCTCAATAGAGTACCTGTTAGCTGCATACGGAGCTTTTAACTTTTCATCGTCAAGGTCCGCAATGACCGTTTTTAATTTATTCATGACTTCATTAAGGCGCTGCACTGTCTGGGCCCACCCAATTTCGTCTTCTGGATCCCCCGGATTTCCAAAGGTTTCTTCATTGTCTTCTGCCTTATGCGGATTCTCTGTGCCCTTAATTCGATGGATTACGTCTTCATTCCAAAATATCAAGTGGTTGACAATCTGCCAAATCGAATTGCTGATTCCCGAACTTGTCCATGCTGCCTCAGCTGCGATGACTCCATGAAGCGCCTGCTCCATGGATGCAAACCAATCATTCTCATGGCAATGCATGTCGAGTTGTTCTAAAAACATTTTGGTTACAACTTGCATACAACCAATCTCCTCACTGTTTAGTGTAATCTTTCAAAGTTAAAAGACAAAAAAAAATCTGACTATAGTATTAATTAATACAACAAAACCATGGATCACTAAGACTTATTCGGCTCTTCCAGCTATTATTCCTGCATCATGACAAATAAGGTACCCTATAGGGCAGACCTTTTTAAGTGTCTACTCTATAGGGTACATTTTATTTTTATGGTTGACCTGTTGGCTAAACGACGATTCATCCGCACCAGCTAAGGCACAGTTAGGCCACTCATATGCTGAATAATGGTGCACCTCTTGAAGTGATCCAGAGCTTATTAGGTCATGAGAAAAGTGAGACTACAAGGATATATGCACAGTTAAGTGGGAGTTTAAGGCGAGAACTTTATTGCACGTATTTTTGAATTGAACTCATAAAGGCAATGCATTAAAAAGCATTGCTCTTTCTTTAATTCTCGCACCCGTCACTTTAAGTGTAATTCTTCGCAAACTAACAACTGTCAAACAAAGTCCATCCAATTTGAGTTATGTATATATCTCATTTATTGCATAAAAAGTCAATCAAAAAGACCGCCCAAAGAACACTTGAAACGGTCTTTCCTTGTATATTTAAATTCTAACTACTACTCTCGTCACTACTTTCGTCATGATGTGAATGATGATGATGTTCACTGCTATCATCACTATTTTCGTGAATGTTTTCTTCACAACTTTCAAAGTCCCCAAATTCATCATCATCAAAATCGATTGAGTGAGGATTATTTTGAATGAATCTTACGGCATTTAACCCTATCATTTGTGATGGAATTGACGTATTTCCGTCGGGCAGGATAGGAGCAATTGAAAGGTCAGCTACCTTCAGGTTTTTAGTTCCAAAGACATTTAGGAGTGAATCTACAACTCCTTCACCGATGTTTTTTGCCATTTTACATTGTCCTCCGAAGTGGGTGAAAAGGGAATAGGCTCCTCTAACAAAACCAGCTAATTTAGCCCGCTTTTCATTCTCATTTTGAATTTGGAAGACACTTTCATCAGGAAAAACTACTTGATAGATTCCTCCTGGTTCAAGCTGACGAGCCCTCACGATCATATTATACGTCGCGATATATTGATCCACCATGAAATTTAGATCATCGGGATTTGCCAACGGGTTTAAGTCAATGGTTGGATATGCTTCTGGATCGCTATGGGAAACCATGACAGTGCCTCGGCTTCTTGGATTTACATCTATAATTCCAAGACTCATAACATTACTAGGATTTGCCGGGTTAAAATCCCAGCCATTTATCGCAACTTCCTGACTTGGTACAAAGATTGGCAATGGAAAACCTAATAATTGCAGGCGCCGTCCGCCTGTTGGGTTATCAATTTTTTTAAACGCTCCAAATGCCCCTGGCTGATCAGGATCAGCAGCCAATACCTGTAGAAGTCTTCCTGTTTCCACTCTTACCCCCATACCGACAGAAAAGTGTGTTTGGAAGTTGTATCCGACATTAGGGCTTTCTACTAAGCTTACTATGCCGGCCTTCGCTAGATCTTCAGACCTTCCAATCCCTGAGCGTTGAAGTATGACGGAAGAAAATTGGCCTACAGAGACAATAATACCTTTCCGTGCGTACATTACTTGTGAAACTCCGTCTTTAACAAACTCAACACCCGCAGCGACATGGAACCCTTTTTTCTTCTTAAATATTATTTTGTTTACGGTCGTTTTAGCTAAAATGGTTAATTTTCTCTTGCCAACCCCAAATTCATCAGATTGAAATTCATTTCCTTGAGTGACAATTTGGCTGTTTAAATATCCGGTTGCTGTCGAGGAGCGAACAAATTTTCCATTTTCCACCTTTTGAGTATATTGGCCTTTTAGGGCTGCGACATCTCGTATCCCTGTATTGTAATCCTCCTCAATCGGGATATTAAAGACTTCTGAAGTGGCTTGTGCCAAGGTTTGGATTAATCCTTGATTGGGAATGTTTTGTTGTCTAATAAAAATAGGGCCGTTATGCCCACGTTCTTGAAGACTTTGTGTCAATCCTGTATAGGTTTCATTTTCAATAAATAACGAGCGAACATTATCGTAATTCCATACTTTATTGCCAACTAATTTTGCCCATGCATCATAAAGATCACGACTGCCTCGTACGGCTAACATATGATTATGTTCAGAACTTCCGCCGATGGCTCGTCCACTTTGTGTTAAGAGCTGACGACCAAGCGTTAGCTCAAGTATAGTAGCGATATTAAATGAATGTCTATTATCACTAGCATTCAAAACGGAAACTAAAATATTGGGACTGCTCAATTCTTCCGTCATGTTTGTTCCTGCTTCAAGCACTAGTACACTAGTGTAACGATTGTCTGTTAGTTTTTTTGCGATAATTCCTCCTGCTGTTCCTGCTCCGATAATAATATAATCAAAAATCATTTTATCAGGTCTTTGACCCAAATAAATTATCTCTTTTCATACTAGTAAATTATGATAGGAAGTAGGAAAAGAAATGATTATATAGCACATTTAATAAAAATATACCTTTATAATTTATTATTAATTTATATTGATACAGATAGGTAAGGGGTAGAAGTTATCGCTCCCTTTTCCCCCTGTTCACACCGT
>NZ_JBCNAD010000091.1:0-1250 GCF_050477905.1 Neobacillus pocheonensis
ACTACCATGAAAATTAACTTCTGTAACTTCGGTAAAAAGGCAATACTTAAATAGACGCAGCTCATTCATTTTTTAAAAAGAGCGGGGCGCCTGATCAAGGTGTTTTTGGACTACAAGAATAATGGATTAGGATGCTTCTGTAATTGTCACATTATAACCTAAGTTTTCTAGTCTTCGAACTGAATGCCGTACAATAGATACTTGTCTTTGCTTATCAAAATAATCTTCGCCTAAGTCAACGTACATTTCTTTTCTGGTTAGAAGGTAATATGCGATTCGCAACATCGCATGGGCGACTACAATTGCTGCCTTTTTCTTTCCCTTTCGTCCAGCTGTACGTCTATACAGTGCACCGAGATAGTTTTTTGACCCTCTTACTGATTGAGCTGCTTCTGTTAATGCGGATCTTAAATACTTATTTCCCTTTTTTGATCTGCTAGATTTCCTTTTACCTGCGCTTTCATTGTGTCCAGGGACCAAGGCTGCCCATGAACACAAATGTGCGGCAGTCGGGAATTGGCTTCCAACATCCGTACCAATTTCAGCTAAGATTTGTTCAGCCATTCTTGTGGCGATACCAGGAATGGAATCGAGTCGTTCTATATCTTCTTGATAAGTGCTTACTCTTTGAGCTATCTCTTGGTCTAACATTTCAATTTGCTCAGTTAGAAAATCAATGTGAGTTAAAATCGTTTTTAACATTAAGCGTTGGTGTGGGTTAACATAGCCCTGAAGTGCCAATTCAAGTTCTTCTTTTTTCTTTTTCATTGTACGACGAGCGAAGTTTGCTAGTTTTTCAGGATCGTCTTCACCATCTGCGATTGCTCGAAGCATATCTTTCGATGAAACACCCATAATATCAGATACAACAGAACCTAGTTTGATGTTGGCTCCTTCTAAAACCTTTTGAATCCTATTATGTTGTCTGGCGCGTTCTTCAATGATACTCCGGCGATAGCGTACAAGTTCCCGCAGTTCTCGTTGATTCCGATCAGGAATGAAGCTTGCTTTCAGTAGTCCGTGACGAAGAAGTTGGGCTATCCATTCTGCATCTTTAACATCCGTTTTGCGTCCAGGAAGTGCCTTCATGTGTTGAGCAATTACAACTAAAAACTCTATTCCTTCGGACTCTAATAAGTTAACAATAGGTTTCCAATAAACACTCGTACTTTCCATAGCTACGTGAGTACAATTATTCTCCTTAATCCAGTCCAATAACTTTAATAGAAAAACCGTTTTAGTAGAAAATG
>NZ_JBCNAD010000092.1:0-932 GCF_050477905.1 Neobacillus pocheonensis
CCTTCTTCATACAGATAGGTAAGGGTTTGAAGTTATCGCTCCCTTTTCCCCCCGTTCACACCGTACATGAGACTTTCACCTCATACGGCGTTCCAACTAATCCAATTCAAATTAATCATCAACACTTCTGAAATCGCAGCCCCATCCGTGTCTCAATTCTTCCGTTTTAATAAGTCGGTGCCTCCCGTAGGAGGTGAACCTCTATTAGTCTCACAAGAACCTTATTAACCGATAAAGATTTGCCTTGCATGATTAAATGATTCTTCATTAGTCTAGTGGCTATCCCTCCAAGTTGATTAGACCTTTCATTGGTACTGTGCCACCACTTTCACTGACATTAAGACAAGTTATACAATAACTAATGTCATTATTGCTTTCCTTGCCAACGCTTCTTCGGGAATAAGCCCTCCACGTTATCAGCTTACAACGTTGAATTATATCTATTATAGAATGAACTTAGGTGCTTCCTGTAAGCCTGTTAGCATTCATACGCCTGTAACGTATCATGGATTTTCATATTAGTTATTTTTACTCACCCACATCTAACCTCACAATTTGGTGATATACACATTTCTATGTATCGCAGGTATAGACCCGTACATTCAGAAGTTCGTCAGCTTAACCTTTTATTGTAGGTTTATTCGCATTCTCACCATATTCATTCAACTCAAGCACCATGAATTACACCACCCCATCGAGTAGGCTTTCGTCAGCTTAACCTGTTACGGTAAATTCTCACGCCTTTTCGCCGAGCTTATAACACTATCATTCTTACTAAATAGAGTGCTATTCGACTAAGAGAGAACCCTTCAGGGCGTTACCCCATCATTTGATTCTTCGATATAATCCTTCAGTTCCGACAGGAACTGTCTAACCTTTACCAGAGAAATGTGACCATCCTCCATTTAAGCTAGAAACATTTCGCACAACTA
>NZ_JBCNAD010000093.1:0-10224 GCF_050477905.1 Neobacillus pocheonensis
ATTCGCACTTGTATGGACTCTTATGTTAAATGCCGGATTGATATTATTTTTTAGGGTGTCTAAATCAAAAACATCTAAATCAAATAAAAAAGAAGAACCTACTAGAAGAAACAAAAAGCAATCAGCTTGATAAAGGGAAACTGAGGAAAAAATAGAATTTAAATTTACCTATCTAATGATAAAAGCCCCGGATTACGATAAGGAGATCCGGGGTGCTTATTTGAATGGCTGATCTGTCTTCCCTTTACTCTAAAATAGCAACAGGTCGTGCCCAACCTGCACTGGCACCTTTTATTTTTATAGGAAAGACAGCCACATTAAAACCAAATCGTTTCGGAAGTAATTCCAAGTTTGCTAGTTTTTCAATTTGACAATACTCTGCTTCTTTCCCAACGTAATGAGCGGCCCAAAGAACGCCTTCGCGTGGGTTATTTTTATAATCCTCAGCTTGTTTATAAAGTGGTATATCCCATCCCCAGCCGTCCGTCCCCATAACCTTTATCCCTTTTTGAATCAGCCATCTTGTCGCTTCCGCCGAAACACCTGCATGGGCAGCAGCATAATGATCTTGATAATATTTTTTATCTGCATCCGTTCGAACTAGGATGATATCAAACGGCTGTAGTTGATAGTCCATTTCTTCTAACTGTTTTTCAAAGTCTTCAATGATAATTTCATATCCTGCTAGTTTATCACTAAAATCAAAAAGAACACCATTGCCGTAGAACCATTCAAGAGGAAGTTCGTCAATGGTTCGAGAAGGAGTGCCTGCAGTTTTGGCAGCATAATGCCATGGCGCATCAACATGTGTACCTGTATGTGTCGTTAAGGTAACGGTTTCGACAGCCCATGCAGCGCGGTCAGGAAAATCACTTGGTTTCAAGCCCAACACCTGAGCAGCCTGTTGTGCTCCCTCCTCATGCGATCCATAGCTAATCTCTGGTGGAAAAGGCTCTTTTGCTTGATTATCTAATGGTACACTTAAATCAATTATGCGTAGCCTTGTTCGATCCATTTATAGAACCCCCTTATAAATATTTTCATTGGTTAATATTGAGAGATTATGAAATAACTTGGTAAACAACAAAAAAAGAAGAGTCAAAAAAAACAAATAGATTCTTCTTAAAATTTACTATTCATTTATATTTTCTATTCCAATTTTTCCAGGTGCCAAAGGGACGGTTCTTGTGGTAGCAATTAACCTCTTTTGAACCAAGAGAACCTTTCCCATGGTTTCTTTTAGATTGGACGAGTATCTAAAGTTTGTTATACTTTTTAGAAAATGCAATGGCACCGGGAGTTGAAGGAATGAGCACGAGAAGTACAACTTCATCGATTGTTTCATGGTTGATGGAAATAAAGAAATGTCAAATTACCCAATTAAATTGGAAGGTATCGACCCGTTCATGGAAATTACATAATGAAGATACAATTGAAGAAGTCCTGACTTCTGCAAAAGATTTTTTTAATGAAAGGTTTAACTTTAAGCTTTTCAAAGACACTGCTTCTCTAATCCCATTTTTACATCAAGGTAAAATTAACATAATAGGACTTGATATAAGATCCGGTACGGTAACGAACATGTATGGAATCATCACCTCTTTAGACGCAGATGTTAGTAAATATGGGAGCACTACTGATAAAATCGAACACATTCTTAATGAATTGATTCGTACTGCCATGCTAATCCATGGTTATTATGATCTATCCAATGGCACGATTGTCTTTGCAACACCTTCAATAAATTCATCCATAAATGGACAACTCACGGATGCTGTAAGAGTACTAAATGAAATTTTCAAAATTTATGGCTTTCAATTTAACTTTACAGTATACATAAATGAAGAATTCACTGAACATGTACTGAATTCTGTGGCTATTCGATCAAAAATGAAACGAGTACCAGCTATGGGTACAAAAGACTTAGTAGGTCTGAAGAAAAATCAGAAAAAGGACACGAATGAACACCTTAGAATAGGAATCCTGGTTCGAAATGAAATGGGGAAACTCGCAAAAAATAACCAACTTGCCAATGAAATGGTTCAAAATTTATTAGATGAAAGATACTCGAAGGAAACATTCGGCATCAATTTCCCTGTACTGAAGAAAGTAGTAGAAGACAAACCATTAGGTGAGCAAACGACAGTCAATGGTCTTAGACGATATTGGAATATGAGTTATATTATTAATGGAGAAAAATATAAAATTTGTCATAGCTGGAGTGAGCTACAACGGCCGAAGTTTTTAAACTGGCTCGAATTAATAAGTGAAAAGTCTTCTAACAATTTTTGAATTTCTGCTTCAAACAGAGTTAATCCGTCCTATACCGGTGTGTAGGAAGTCGGGGGAAAGTCGCCCCCTCCCCTCCCTACCGTAACAATTTGAGATACAGATGTTCGTTGAGAGTAATTAATTTTCAGTTGCTAGGTTACCCATTGAGATTGAAATTCTATTCCAATTGTTTATTTGATTGATTATTAGAACAAGATCAACATATTGTCTCTCGTTATAATGTTCACGAACGCGCTGATAAAGTTCATCAGGTACACGTTTTGTCGGAATTAAAGTTACGTACTCTGTCAATTCAAGAGCTACTTTTTCTTCATCTGTGTAAAATGTACACTCTCTCCAAGCACTAATACAATATAAACGTTGTTCCGTTTCTCCCATTTTTCTAGCATCAGCTGTATGCATGTTAAGACAATATGCACAACCATTTATTTGAGAAGCCCGAATTTTTATAAGTTCACGAAGTTTACGGTCTATACCTGAAGTTTTCGTATACTTCTCCATTTCCATCATTATTTTAAGAGCTTCTGGTGCTACATTGTAATAATCAATTCGTTGTTCCATTTGATTTCCTCCTAAAAAAGTTTATTCAATAAAAAATTGAATGGAAGATAGTACTTTAATGAACACCTTGATTCATAATGAATTTAGGGTTTTATTAAAGACTAAGTTAATCGACGATTAACTTAGTCTACAATATGTGAAATATTTATTCTTGTCAATTGAATAGATTTACCAACTAGAGCCTTCTTTTATTTGACTTACACTCTAAATACTCATAAGATACAATTGGATAACCCTTAAATTAAAAGCAGGTGAGTTTATTTGCAGTATAGTGTCGGAGTTGAATATGCTTTACATTGTCTGGTTTATTTAATTGATGCTCCTTCCAGCGAAAGTATTGGGATAAAGGATTTGGCAGAATTCCAAGGGCTTTCTGAGACATTTCTTTCAAAAGTTTTCGGTAAATTATCTAAGGCTGGCATTGTGAGTTCTGTACCTGGTGTAAAGGGAGGATATAGGTTATCTAGGTCCCCAGGAGATATTTCCTTTTGGGATGTAGTTGAAGCAGTTGAAGGTACAAAGCCTATTTTTCAATGTAAAAATATTAAAGATAATGGTTATTTGTATAGGGAGAATTGCTGTCCGGCTCCCTCCTCTTGTACCATCAATTTAGTTATGCTCTCTGCGGAAGAAAAGATGCGTGATTACTTGCGAAGTAAATCACTTGCATGGTTAAATGAAGAACTTGATCGTATCTTACCCAACCAAATACGTGAGACTACTCGGAAATATTTTTCAAATAATAACTTATAAAGCAAACCTCTCATGAAATTGCTTAAATAAGAGCAATTTAGAGAGGTGTTTTAGTTGAAAGAAAACGAATCTTTTAACTGTCTATTAAGAACTCAACCAATCCTAACAAACTATAAAAAAGATGGTCGCAGCAGCGAACCATCTTAAGTGAAAACACCTTTAAGAAAAAACATTTTTATTTTCCACTATTAATACGCCTCCTCAATATGTATATCTTTCATAAACCTGCTTCGTTACTTGAATAAGTAAAATGCCTTGCTTCTATTGAAGTAAAGCACCAGTTAGTTAATAAACCATTTTTCCCGCGGTATAGGGAAGTATTCACCAGCGACAAGTTCTGGAGGTACGGCTTCTTCGATTCGTAAAAGGTCGTCTGAACTTAAATTCATTTCAAGTGCACCGAAGGAATCCTGAAGTTGTGATCTCTTTCTTGCTCCAACCAATGGGATAACATCTTCACCCCGAGATAGAACCCATGCGATAGCAATCTGCGCAACAGTTACTTGCTTTTCTTTAGCAATTGTACGCAGAGCCTCAACAAGGGCTAAATTCTTTTGGAGATTTTCGCTTGAAAACCGTGGAGCCTTCCGACGCTTATCATCCGTACCTAACTCTCGATCTTTTGACCATGTACCGCTCAACAACCCTCTTGAGAGAACACCGTAAGCCGAAAGCGAAATGCCTAATTCCCGTATAGTGGGCAAAATATTTAATTCGATGCTCCGATTAAATAGTGAGTATTCCATTTGCAGCCAACTAATAGAATGTACAGCGTGTGCGCGCCGAATTGTATCAGATCCTACTTCAGAAAGACCAATGTAACGTACATATCCCTTCTTTACCAAATCGGCAATTATACCAACCGTTTCTTCAATCGGTACGTTTGGATCGATGCAGGCTGTGCCTGGTTGATAAAGATCGATGTATTCAACACCTAGTCGAAGTAGTGTATCCTCAAGGAAATTCTTTACTGTATGAGGGTGGTTATCACTCTTTCGATGACTCTTGCCCTGTGAATGTAGCTTGCCATCGAATTTTACTGAGATGAATGCATTTTCCCGTTGGATTCCTTGAAATGCTTCACGTAGAAGTAATTCATTGTGTCCATCGCCGTAGAAATCCCCTGTATCAAAGAGTGTAATACCTTTCTCAAGTGCCGCGTGGATTGTTGCAATGCTTTCCATTCGGTCAGCATTACCATATAGCCATGACATCCCCATACAACCGAGGCCAATCTCTGAAACTAGTGGACCATTATGACCAATTGCACGCTTTTTCATTGGTATATACCCCCTATCATCATCAATCAAAAATATATGTGAATTTCCCCCACCGTATTCTAAGTAAAGCATCGAGTACAAACCCTTAAGGGTACATAAAAAAACGTCTTACACGCATTGTAGAAACGCACTATTAATTGGAGAAACTTAGAGATTATTTATTGTTTTTACAATGTGTCTTAGCTCCTCTATTTACCCTCATAGAATACCACATATACGAAACAAAGCAGCCTCATTCTACTTTGA
Organism: Neobacillus pocheonensis; assembly: GCF_050477905.1. Classification (NCBI taxonomy): domain Bacteria; kingdom Bacillati; phylum Bacillota; class Bacilli; order Caryophanales; family Bacillaceae; genus Neobacillus; species Neobacillus pocheonensis. The sequence goes on from NZ_JBCNAD010000093.1 coordinate 5,133, forward strand.
CGTTTCTAAATTTCAAAATAAAAAATAGGCATTTTTTCACTACCGTAAATATTCTGAATAGTGTAAAGTTAGTAAGTATTCACTAACCTGTAAGGTGGTCTTAAGATGGGAACACAATTGGAGACAAAAGATAAAATTATTCAAAATGCACGAGAAATATTTGCCGAACGCGGGTACAACGGTGCAACAACAGCAGAGATTGCAAGAAGAGTCGGCGTATCGGAGGCTGCTCTTTATAAACACTTTAAAGGAAAAAAAGATATTTTCCTTGCCTGCATTACTCCTGCCTTGTATAACAGCACCGTCAACCATTCTGACCACACCCCTGAGCAGGTTAGAGAAATTGTAAAGGAAAGGGTGGAACTTGTACGGCGCAATCTGGACAGCTTTAATATTCTCTTTAGGGAGGCGCCTAATCATCCAGAGCTGGCCAAAATGTTTTTAAATCAGGTCTATACGAATGATCAAAATATGAAACATTTGCTAAAAACTCTATCTAATAAAGAGTTGTCGCCAGTACAAACTCTACTCTATGAACTGGGCATCACCACAGCGATTTGGTCAATTCTTAATTTCGAAAAAATGCAGGCAGACTTAATTTCAGAGAAGATACCGGCGGAAAATCTAGAGGAAGAAATTGCTAATGTTATCCTATACGGGATTCTAGGAAACAAGTAACTGCTAAAACATTTCTGATTGTTTAGTTCAAGGATTCTGCTTTTTTTAAAATAGAAAGGAGATTTTATGGATTATGGAAGAATACTTGCCAATCCCTCAGCCTAAAACGTTTGGCCCACTAGGAAACCTGCCATTAATTGATAAAGATGCCCCGACACAATCATTTTGTAAAATTGCTGAAGAACTAGGTCCGATTTATCGCTTCCAGGCTTTTAGTTTGTCCCTTCTTTTCGTTTCCGGCCATGAATTAGTCGCAGAGCTTTGTGATGAATCCCGCTTTGACAAGAGCATTGCGGTTGCCTTGCATCATTTACGTGCGCTAGGCAGCGGCGGCCTTTTTACATCACTGACCAAAGATCCTAACTGGAAAAAGGCTCATAATATCCTGCTTCCTGCTTTCAGTCAGCAGGCAATGAGAGGATATCACGCTATGATGGTCGATATCGCTCAGCAGCTTGTAGATAAATGGGCACGGTTAAACCCAAAAGATAGTATTGATATTCCCGATAATATGACGAGGCTCACTTTGGATACGATTGGTTTATGTGGTTTTAACTATCGCTTTAACAGCTTTTACCGGGAAGAGCATGATCCTTTTATCGTTAGCATGGTTAGGGCGTTGGATGAAGCGATGCATCGAAGCACAAGGCTTCCGATTCAACAAAAACTCAAGGTACTGACTAATCGGCAATTCGCCAAGGACATTGATGTTATGTCTGCCTTGGTAGACCAGTTAATTGCGGAACGAAAAACGGGTGGCGACCAAGGTGAAACCGATTTACTAGCACGAATGCTCTATGCAAAAGATCCTGAAACAGGTGATCATCTGGATGATGAAAACATTCGGAGTCAAATCATCACCTTTCTCATTGCCGGCCATGAAACAACTAGTGGTTTATTATCATTTGCGATATTCCTTTTGTTAAAGAATCCAGATGTATTAAAAACGGCCTATGAGGAGGTTGATCATGTTCTAACTGAGTCTGCTCCAAGCTATCAGCAGGTTCTTGAGTTAAAATACATTCGAATGATTTTACACGAGTCTTTGAGATTATATCCGACAGCTCCGCAATTCGCCTTATATGCAAAAGAAGATACGGTTATTGGCGGAAAATACAAAATAAATAAAGGTGAAAATATTGCCATACTTTTGCCGCAGCTTCATCGGGATAAATCAGCCTGGGGAGATGATGTAGAAGAATTTCGTCCCGAGCGATTTGCAGATCCCAGCAAAATTCCACCCCATGCCTATAAGCCCTTTGGAAATGGTCAGCGTGCTTGCATTGGGATGCAATTTGCCCTTCATGAGGCGACATTAGTATTAGGTATGATTTTACAGCATTTTGAGTTAATTGATGACACCAACTATCAATTAAAGGTGAAACAAACCTTAACATTAAAGCCTGATATGTTTAGACTGCGTGTTAAAGCACGGGATAAAAAGGTTAAAAGTCCTTTTGAAAGTCAACTGCGCAGTAAATACGATCACCAAGTTCAACCTGTTACCATCAGCGGCGTTAACAATCGGACATTACACGTCCTTTACGGATCAAATCTGGGTGTAGCAGAGCGAATTGCAAAAGAACTTGCCCAAACGGCCAGCAGCTATGGTGTTGAAAGTAAAGCGGCTGAATTAAATGATTACGTTGGAAACCTGCCCACAAATGGGGCCGTTATAATCGTTACTTCCTCTTATAACGGAAATCCGACAAAGAATGCTCGAAAGTTTGTCCAATGGCTAGAACAAGCCGATTCAGCTTCTCTAAAAGGGGTTCAATACGCAGTGTTAGGCTGCGGCGACCGCAACTGGGCAAGTACGTATCAGAAGGTTCCAAGATTGATTGACGAAATGCTCGCAGCGAAAGGTGCCTCTAGGTTTTCGGAGAGAGGCGAGGCGGATGCCAGTGGTAATTTTGATTACCAAGTGGAAGAATGGAAAAAAAAGATGTGGTCGGATGCCATCGATACTTTCAGGCTGACACTGATTAAAAAAGAAAAGGAAACAACAGACAAACTAACTATTCGGTACCTCGACAAATCAGAGGATAAACTTATGGATGGTAAGTACGAAGTCGTACTAAACGACTGTAAACTTATTGTAAATGTTAGCAGTAAGCAACTAATAGCAAAAGCTGATGAGGTTACCTTTCATCATGGGGATTATCTCGATGTGTTTTCTGCAAATAGCTGCGTAAACATCAATAGGGCTTTACAAAGATATGGAATCACTCATGATGATCTTGTCATTTTGTCATCAGCAAATAGTAATTTACGTCATTTCCCATTAAATCAACCAATCCGTTTTGATTATCTGCTTCGTCATTTTGTTGACTTGGAGCAAGCCGCAACACTAAAACAACTACGTGAGCTGGCTTCGTTTACAGTTTGCCCGCCGCATAAGCGTGAACTTGAAGCCTTGCTGGTGGAAGGAGTCTATCAAGAACTAGTGATAAACAAAGGAATAACCATGCTCGATCTTATAGAAAAATTCGAATCTTGCCAAATGCCATTTGAACGGTTTCTCGAGTTATTGCCGCCAAAAAAACCGAAATTTTATTTAGATATAATAGTCCACGATGAAATGGTCGAATCGAAGCCATAATAATTAGATTGAAGTCCCTACTATTTTCATATTAGATGATGTCAGGGACTTCTTATGGCTAATTTTATGAACTATGAAATCCAATTCGGAATCTATTTATTATTTTACAAACGCACCCGATAGTTTAAGTGCATTGTTTCACAATCTTTGATGCTTCTTTTTGTTTCCTAAACGAATCTGTGTTAACGGTACCGCTCTTCTTTAAATGGATTTGCTGTCATCGAATAGCCAAGCTCTTCCCAAAAACCAGCCTCGTCTACTTTCATAAACTCAATCCCTGAAACCCACTTTGAGCCTTTCCATAGATAAAATACTTCTGGTGGAATAAACCTTAGTGGATAACCATGTTTTGGATCAATATCCTGCCAATCATGATTTTTATCCTTCCAATGGTATACAAACAAAGAATCGTCTCCTAATAAAGGCTCTAGCGGCAGGTTTGCAGAATAACCAAATCTGTCCCCATTGTAGTAACCGTAAATTTTAATGTATTTTACACCTTCATTAATTTCAACAAATTTCAATAACTCTCTAAGTGCAATTCCTTCAAAAGTTGTATCAAATTTAGACCAGGTGGTAACACAATGCATGTTAACGTTTGATATGGTCTTGGGAAGCTCCATGATTTCCTTATAGGATAAGAACTTTTCTTCCTTCACCTCACCAAAAAGTCTGAAATTCCATGTGATTTCATTAAACTCGGGAACATCCCCTGTGTGCAATATTGGCCATTTTTCTGTTTCGAATTGGCCAGGTGGAAGCTGCTTTTTCATCATACACCATCCCTTTTTCATCATAAACGTTAATTAATTCAAAGTGCTTTGTATAGTATGCTTCAAAATAATGAAAGCAACCTGTAGTCAAATCCGTTATTTGGGATATACCTAAAATTTGGAACCAGTATATTCCCATAAATTTCTTATTCGACTATCCTGCTCCGTTAGTACAACAAGCAAAAAAAGACCGCCGCAGCGATCATTTTCTTAAACTCTTGCACCCGATAGTTTAAGTGTACTACTTCACAAATATACTAGCCTATACGCATTAAAAAAGTTGTTTTTGTTATTCCAAGTTTAAGAATTTCGTCTTTTAATAGCTCTTCTTTATCTTTCGATTGAATATCCTTCAAGCACTTTTCGACCACTTTCGAGTTCACTCTGGGAAATATTTTTAACAATGTAAAAATCAATAAAAGTCTTATCTTCCTCTTGTCCCCATTTCGAATTAACAATTGCATTCTTTAATTCGTTTCCGACCGATTGAGTTATAGATTTTTTCTCGGCTTCATTCATATTAGACCACGATTGCTCGTTAATGTACACAGAACCTCTCCAGTGCTCCATTTCCCGTCCAGCAGCAACCATTTCAATGACCCCGCTTGATTCTTCAGAAATCTTTGTCACAAGATCAGTGAATTTCTGAATTGCTTCAGATTCTTCTATTTCTGCCTTCTTCTTTGCTTCTGCCTTTGCCATTGCCATTGCTTCTTTTGCTTTTTCAGCTTTATGTTTTGCTTCTTGAATTGCTTCCTGCTTTACTTGCTCTTTTTTTTCTCATTTGTGATAAATTGAATTGCAATAACCACAACAATCAAAAATGCGATTCCAATAAAAAGAATTTTCTTCGTCTTACCACCCATTCAAACCCCACCTAATTTAAATAATATGATAATTTCAATATAATGAAAAGATCATACCATCGAATGCAAAAATTATCCCTAAAAAAGATAAAAATAAATATGAATTTCTGTGTAGCATTATTGACAGCGGTTCCTCTCGTTATTTTACTATCCTGCTTCGTTAGCTGAATAAG
>NZ_JBCNAD010000094.1:0-611 GCF_050477905.1 Neobacillus pocheonensis
GGAAGAGGTGATCGCTTACGTTGCGGAAAAATACGGCAAAGACCATGTCGCGCAGATCATTACGTTCGGTACGATGGCAGCGAAGGCCGCATTACGCGATGTCGGCAGGGTAATGAACCTGCCATATAACGATGTTGACAGGGCCGCCAGAATGATCACCGGCCATCTCGGGATCACGCTGCAGGAAGCGCTTACGGTCAATCCCGAGCTGAAGGTGCTTGCAGCCAAGCAACCCAAAACCGCAGAACTGCTCGACATGGCGATGCGGGTCGAAGGGTTGCCCCGTCACGTATCTACGCATGCGTCGGGCGTCGTTATTTCCCGCGAGCCGCTTACCCGGTATGTGCCGCTCCAAGAGGGGGCGGAGGGGACCACTTTGACGCAATATTCGATGGAGCATCTGGAAGCGATCGGATTACTGAAGATGGATTTTCTCGGTGTGCGCATGCTCTCAGTAATCGAGCGTACATTGCGCTGGATTCGGGATTGGGACGGCATCGAGATCGATTTGCGGAAGCTGCCGGAGGACGATCCGGCCACGTATGCGATGCTGTGTCGCGGCGAAACGGCGGCTGTATTCCAGTTGGAGTCGGCCGGCTACCGACGGCTGC
>NZ_JBCNAD010000095.1:0-5439 GCF_050477905.1 Neobacillus pocheonensis
CGCCATGAACGTCTACTCCTGTCATATTTATTTCACTAACGTACTTCGTTCAATAGTGGATTGACCTATTATTGCATCGAATTAAGCTTCAGCAATTGACAATAGTGAAGTATCTTTGTGAACCCATCCCCCGTTTTCGTCGGCTAATAGGGTATTCCATCTGAGGAATTTTTCCGACTATTGGTAATTAAAGAAGATCATTTAACGTGACCAAACTCAGTTTTCCAACATTCTTTTTACTCACCACGTTCATTCCAGAAATGATGGCATGAGGACAAACATCCTGTGTCGGAATAAAAAAACTCACTTACTTCGCCTTATTTTCATGCAAATAATTAAAAATTTTCCATTTGCACTTGAAACTAACGTAACGTAATGATCTATGCTATGGATACCGGTAAAACCTCGCGCGAATAAAAAGGGGATGATCATGAAACGGGAGTGGAAAGTTGGAGAACTTGCAAAATTAGCAGGATTAACGGTTCGAACATTGCGATACTACGACCAGATCGGTTTGTTCTCTCCATCCTGTCATACTGACTCAGGACACAGGATCTATATAGAATCCGATATTGCACAGCTGCAGCAAGTTCTGTCATTGAAGGAGCTCGGCTTGTCGTTGGATCAGGTCAAATCCGTTATTGATGGCAATCATTTCAGCCTGTTCGACATTGTTTCCCTTCAAATTGAGCGTCTGAAGGAAAGTATAAGTGTGCAACAAAAGCTTTTACAGGAATTAGAGTATGTAACAAGCCTTATACAGAGAAAAGAACCACTGACCGTTCAAGAATTCACCAAAATATTGAGCGCCATGAGGGTGAGCCATCATAAATATTTTGCCGAGCGGAAAGCGAGCTGGGAATCCCATCTCGACCGGATTGGTGATTTTCTTGATGACCATCCAGATGACGATTCCCAAAGGAGGACAAAATAAACCATGAATGAACGATCTGTAAAGTACTCTACCTTTGTTATCGAGAGAAATTATCATGCATCGCCCGAGCGGGTATTCTCCGCCTGGTCGGACCCGTCGGCCAAAGCCCGGTGGTTTCCAAAAGCCGACGAGTTCGACTTTCGGGTTGGTGGCCGAGAAATCAACCGCGGCGGCCCGCCGAACGGTCCAATTTACACCTTCGACGCTTGCTACCAAGAGATCGTTCAGGACAGTCGCATCGTTTATACTTACACCTTGGACCAAGGAGAGACACGGATGTCTGTCTCCATGACGACAGTAGAAATAAAGCAATCGGACAACGGCACTCAACTCATCTACACCGAACAAGGAGCGTTCTTCGATGGTCACGATCTACCAGAACAACGCGAGCACGGCACAAATATTATGTTAGATAAGCTGGGTCTGGAGCTGCAGAACGAATGAAGAGCGCAATGCATGGAATTGAGATGAAGGCCGGCATAAGGGAATGGACGGGGCTTGCAGTTTTAGCACTGCCCGCCCTCCTTGTCTCAATCGATCTCTCCGTAATGATTCTCGCACTGCCGCATATTGGCGCCGACCTCGGTGCCGATAGCGCTCAGCAGTTGTGGATCATAGACATCTACGGATTCATGCTCGCCGGGTTCTTGATCACCATGGGGACGCTGGGAGATCGGATCGGCCGCCGCAAACTGCTGTTGATCGGCGGGTCCGCATTCGTCATAGCCTCGATAATGGCTGCATTCTCCCGAAGCGCTGAGATGCTCATTGCGGCCCGCGCACTGCTCGGTATAGCCGGGGCGACTGTATCGCCTTCTACTCTGGCCTTGATAAGCAACATATTCTGTGACCATAAGCAGCGCTCTCTTGCCTTCGGCATATGGTTAACGTGCTCTATGGACGGCATGGCGCTCGGGCCTGTGGTTGGAGGTCTCATGCTAGATCACTTCTGGTGGGGCTCGGTGTTCCTTCTGGGCGTGCCGGTCATGTTGCTTCTACTAATAACCGGACCCATGCTGCTGCCCGAATACCGGCACCCAGAATCTGGCAGATTGGATTTGACCAGTGTCGTGTTATCGCTAGGCACCATCCTGCCAGTGATATACGGCCTCAAGGAAATCGCCAAGTACGGTCTGCAGATCGTTCCTGTGCTGTCAATACTGGCGGGTGTCGTCCTAGGCACGGTGTTTGTGTCGCGGCAGCGCAGGCTGACGAATCCCCTACTCGATTTACACCTGTTCGCGAGTCCCGGATTCAACGCTGCACTGGGGGGCATGTTCGGTATAACACTGACAGGCGCGACTATGCTCTTCATCGCGCAACACCTTCAATTCGTACAAGGAATGTCACCGTTTCGGGCAGGGTTATATATGCTCCCCGGGGTAATTGCCTCGATGGCCGGTATGCTTCTCTCGCCGCTTATCGCACGCCGGATCCGACCGGCCCGTCTTATCGGAACGGGTCTATTGGTATCGACCGCCGGCTGTTATCTGTTAACCCAGGTGGGGGTTGAATCAGGTCTCACTTTTCTGGTGCTCGGGTATATCTGCTTCAGTATAGGTGCAGCCCCACTCCCAAGTCTGTCCAGCGACCTTGTCATCGGCTCAGCCCCGCCGGAAAAGGCGGGATCGGCGGCCGCCATGCTACAAACCAGCGGTGAATTAGCCTTCGCTCTGGGCATCGCAGTATTGGGTAGCATCGGCACGGTCGTTTACCGCAACCAGGTGGCGAACTCTATTCCCGCCGACTTGCCGGCATCCGCGATACAAGCTTCCCAAGATAGCTTGGCCGGTGCAACGGCTATTGCTGAAGGACTCACCCAACAAGTCGGTAAGGCACTACTCACGGGCGCACGCGAAGCCTTTACCGTCGGGATGCACACTGTTGCGGCAGCAAGTGGTGCTATCATGCTCGCTATCATCGTTCTTGTCGTTACGCGGCTTCGGCACGTACGACCAATCGGAGAGACTCAGTCTAACCAAGCCGACAGTATTCCGGAAGTTGTACCTGGCGCTGCCAAATAATCGAATATCCTGAGATAATTACCGGACATGATTCGAAGTTTTAACGTATATTCTCCGCGTTTATCTAAACGATTTGGGACGGCTCCCGCACCTTCGCTTGAGCTTCGTCCATAACCGGATTACAAAATGATCTTCAACTAGTTAAATTTCAAGGAACAATTTTAAAAGAGTATCTATCCAATTCAGTGTTATGTCAGGAGGAAAATACAATGAAAAAAGTAATTTCGAAAGACGGAACCGCCATTGCGTTTGATAAATCCGGGAATGGACCGACGATCATCCTGGTGTGCGCTGCATTTCAAACTCGTTCGGATATGTCGCAGCTTGCTTCGCTTCTGTCACCCCACTTTACCGTGTTCAACTACGATCGTCGGGGTCGAGGGGATAGCGGCGACACGGCGCCGTACGCGGTTGAGCGCGAAGTCGAAGATATCGAAACTCTCATCAATGAGGCTGGCGGATCGGCATTCGTATTCGGCATGTCTTCCGGTGGAGTTCTTGCCCTCGAAGCGGCTCGCAAGCTTGCTATCGCAAAGCTGGCATTGTACGAGCCACCGTTTGTCGTTGACAATACGCGTCCTCCGCTGCCGAATGGTTACTTAAAGCAGCTCAAAGAGCTGACAACGTCGGGCCGTAGAGGCGACGCAGTCGAGTATTTCTTGACGAAGGCAGCAGGTGTTCCTGCCGAATTCGTTGCTCCGATGCGAAGCGCGCCATTCTGGCCGGCGATGGAAGATGTAGCGCACACGTTGGTTTATGATGGTACTATCATGGGTGACACCATGTCGGGAAACCCTTTGCCAGCCGAGCGGTGGTCTTCCGTCTCGATCCCTACGCTCGTGGTGGGTGGAGGGACAAGTCCTGAGTACCAGCAAAATGCGGTGAAAGCGCTCGTGGACAGACTCCCCGATGCGAAGTGCCACATCCTGGAAGGCGAGGCTCATAACGTATCTCCGGATCTCCTCGCTCCCGTTTTGACTGATTTTTTTCTCCAAGTAAATTAAAGGAGACTAGAGCAAAGAGAAAAATCATTTTACTCATGCACGTATCGCTTGATGGTTTCGTAACAGGACCCAACGGCGAAATGGATTGGATTATCCATACAGAAGAAGAACAGAACTATGTCGCCAACTTGCTAAACACCGTAGACACCGTTTTATTTGGACGTGTGACTTATCAAATGATGGAAAGCTTCTGGCCGACTGTACCCGCGCATCCCGTCTGGTCTAAATCGAAGTACCATGCCGAGCATGCTGTCTGGATCGAGAAGAAAGAGAAAATTGTATTCTCCAGACTTTGGAAAAGGTGGACTGGAACAATTCCAGACTGGTGAAAGAACATATTGCGGAAGAAATAGCAAAAATGAAACAACAGCCCGGCAAAAACATTGTGATGACCGCCAGTCCCAGCCTTGCGCAAACGTTTATGCAGCTCGGCTTGATTGATGAATATCGAATTATTGTCAATCCTGTTGTTGTTGGGGGAGGAAAACCTCTCTTTGAAAATATCAAAGACAGAATCGATCTTAAACTTGTGGAAACCAAAAGGTTTAGTTCTGGAGTCGTAGGGCTTGTATACGGAGTGTGAAGGGGTGAGGTGTAGATGGACAAATTTTGGAAATATGCTGGTTGGATAGGGCTTGCTGTGATAGCGTTGATCTTTATTCAGGCGGCGGTCCTTAAACTAATGGGTGTGCAAGCTATGATAGAAGTCTTTAACAAACTCGGTTATCCTGCATGGTTTCGTATCGTAATTGGGATCTTGGAAATTTCCGGGGCGATTGCGCTGCTTATTCGCTCTTCTTCGCGTTACGGCGCGATATTATTGGCGTTGATTATGATCGGTGCAATGATATCATCGCTTGTGAAAGGGGCGTCTGGCGAAGCGATCGTTCCAGTTATTATGCTTTTTCTACTTGTATGGATCGCAGTAGTCAGGGGACCTGTCAATCGCCACATAGCGGAACAACCACAAGCGAGCAAGGTTAGATAAAAGTCTGCAAACTAAAGGATCTGCCGAGGCGGTAAAAAAGCAATATCATTCACTTCCCGTCCCTCGGTTTAGCTGAGAAGGCTGCCGATCCTTTGCATCGGCAGCCTTCTCCTGATGTTTATTGAACTAACGTTACCCGTCCCTCAGTATTAAGGGCTTATCTCTCGTATGCTCACTCATTCGCAGGATTTCATCACCTTGAAAGGCAGTCTTCGGAAGGAAAATAAGGTATGAATCCCGATAGTTCGCTGTTTTTGGCATGCGGGAATAGAAGAAACGTCTGGAACAATTTCCCTAAGTGCCTTTCTACTGCACGCATACTCCACAAGATCCCTGGAAGTTTACCATCCCACAGCTCGACGGGTCTATGCCCTTACATTCCTTCGTTACACTTATCCAAGGTGTGGAGACCGATAGCGTTTAGCTGATGGGTCTATGCCCTTATCGGGTACGAACTCGGTCCTCCGTGCTTTCTTTGTTCGAAATCCT
>NZ_JBCNAD010000096.1:0-2103 GCF_050477905.1 Neobacillus pocheonensis
ACCTTAAGGCAGCTTGCTGCCGGCCGCGACGCGGTTAGGTTCGCAGGGTTGTCTGCCTGATTCCACTTCTCCGAAAATCCTCGGGCAGACCAAGGGAGCGTAGCGACCGCAGCGTGAATACGGTGTTAGCTGATGTTCCTGCCCTCTTGAATTACTTATCAAAATCACTTAAAAACCATTGTTCCATTTTTTGTGTCATTTTGTTTCCAATTTCATTGTTTCTACTATAAATCCATTTAAATAAAGGTCCTTTATTAAAATTAATCAAGTCTTCCTTTGTTTTATCAAGGCATTTTAATAATTCCTCATACTCATATTCTATAAAATAAAGTTTTTCTTTTGTTTCTTTATTTTCCTTAGATGAGTCCGGATCATCCGACCATACCCTGACATAATTACCTTGATAAATTATCCCTGGATTCGGGTCATGTCCTAACCAGGGACTGGATTTACTTCTTACTGAATGATACACCTCGTTCCAATCTTCTAATCCACAACAACAACTAGGTAATATTTTTTTGTTTTGATCTTCAAAAAAAGCAATTCCACCTGAAATTGCTACCTGGTCTTCATTAAATAATTCATTAAATGAATCTTCCAATGATTGCTTTACTTCAATATTGTTATAACCAAATAAAAGTATTAAAAATAATACAACATCTTCGTCCTTACTTTCTTCACTTAAAGTAACGTATTCTTTACGTATCACTTTACTATCAATCCAACTTGGGCAATCATAATAAGGATCTATTATGACCGGTTTTGTAAATGGTTTTGACATAATGTTCTCTCCACATATGTGAAATAATAATGTACTAAAATATTGCAGAAATTTCAGCTAACGTTCTTGTATTCACGAACCCTCACTGGCTTAAGCCGCGTAGCGGCGGGTCCGACGGACTTAGCCAGTGCAGGGTTGTCTGCCTGATATTACATCTCTGAAAAACCTCGGGCAGACCAAGGCTCCGTTAGGAGCCGAAGCGTGAATACGGTGTTATATGAAGGAGCCTCTTCTTTGAATCGCTTACAAAAATAATCATTAAATCACATACATTACTACGATCTTAATAAATATTAATATAAACCCCATCAGCGTACCTACAAAAAACAAAAATAATAGCACTGTAAATAATTTCTTCATATAGCCTTTAATAGGTTCGTCAATAATAAGAGTAAGTAAAAGTGTTAGTGATATAAGTAATATAAATCTCCAAAAGTATGGAATCCTCATTAACATTGATAGGGCATATAATCCTGAACCTGAGTACATCAAATACTTTGTTTTCATAGTCATTTCTTTATTAGTCTGTCCCATCTTTGTCCTCCAAGAAAAACTCCATTGCTTAACGATTGAAGATAGAAAGTATTTAATAGTTATTGGTTTAGGCTCTTTCATATAACGTTCTTGTATTCACGAACCCTCACTGGCTTAAGGGGCGTTAGCCCCGGGTCCGACGGACTTAGCCAGTGCAGGGTTGTCTGCTGATTCCGCTTCCTCGAAATGCCTCTGCAGACCAAGGGCCGTCAGGCCCGCAGCGTGAATACGGTGTTATAAGATGTTGGCGCCTTCCACGAAAATCCTAGAATGAATGTTTACATCGTTTACATATCTCATTTGCTTTTTCAAAGGATATAGTTTTTGATAGTTCAGTTTCCAATCCATGTAATACTGATTTCTTTACCATTTCATTTCGGACTGCGTTGATATCGTAACAATCACCTATCCAAATCATTATATTTAATAGTGGGCAATCATAATACTCTTTACTTACTTTCTCTTCCGGATCGCTAATCCAATCATAATTTTCGTTAATAAAGTTGACCTTGCTATAATTCAGTCCTTTAGTTTCTAAATAAGTTGTTAAGTCTATGAGTATTTCCATTCCAATTTCTTCGTACTTTTCCCAAGTAGCTTCACATTCATCGCAGACAAATAATTTTATTCCTATTAATTCTTCAATGTTGGTTTTATATATGAGTCCGTTCCCATCACAGCGCGGACAAACAATTTTGCCATTAAAAGTTCTTATATTCTTCACGGAGTAGCACACCCAGTTTCTTCTATTAATGGGTTTGCGCCAATTTCTTATAACGTTCTTGTAT
>NZ_JBCNAD010000097.1:0-1298 GCF_050477905.1 Neobacillus pocheonensis
CCTCACTGGCTTAAGGGGCGTAGCCCCGTGTCCGACGGACTTAGCCAGTGCAGGGTTGTCTGACTGATTTCACACCCTCGAAATGCATCGGGCAGACCAAGGAGCGTAAGCGACGTAGCGTGAATACGATGTTATACGCTGCCCTTGCCTTCCTGAATTACAGTCATAAGATTTATAATGCTCCTTGATTTGCCTTCAAAAAATAGTGTTTTCCAAACTGCTACTTTGAACTGCCTTCAAAAATAGTGTTTTCCAATACTGCTTCCTCGAGCCGCTTTCAAAAACAGTGTTTTCCAATACTACTTCCTCGAGCTGCTTTCAAAAATAGTGTTTTCCAATACTGCTTCCTCGAGCTGCTTTCAAAAATAGTGTTTTCTAATACTGCTTCCTCGAACTGCTTTCAAAAATAGTGTTTTCCAATACTGCTTCCTCGAGCTGCTTTCAAAAATAGTGTTTTCCAATACTGCTTCCTCGAGCTGCTTTCAAAAATAGTGTTTTCCAATACTATTACCTTGATCTGCCTTTAAAATAGTATTTTCCAATACAGCTCCATTGAGCTGCCTTCAAAAAATAGTGCTTATAAAAATATTGCAAGGGTTGCGTATAACGTTCTTGTATTCACGAATCCGAGAGCCTTAAGGCGCGGCAGCGCCGGGTCCGTCAGGACTTAGGCTCGCAGGATTGTCTGCCTGATATTACATCTCCGAAAAACTTCGGGCAGACCAAGGGAGCGTAGCGACCGCAGCGTGAATACGGTGTTATACGATGTTGCCTCTCCTTCGAGTTAGCCCAAGAAATCGTCTTTTATAGTCTTTACCCATAGTGTTTTATAATCTTTTCAATATTCTTTTATAGGGCTTATAGGGTTCATCCGATTCTTCTCTGTCTAACCAGGGTGGCGGCTAGGGGCGGAAATGTCGATTGAATCAAGGGAGGAGATACATTCTTCCCTTCATTCAATCGCATTTCATATTTTTTAGCCCCTATGCCTTTGATATCGGATGAATCCTTAAATAGTCCTTGTATAGAATATTGAAAATAATAATGGGTAAAGACAAAAGACGATTTCGGTCAGGAATCCTTTAGACCATGAAAACTATATATTCTGCATCCCATGAATCAAGGTACCGCCGGCTGAGCTCCCAACTCAAACATCTTCCCCAGGCGGGGCCTTTGATTCATACTGCTTTCCGAATTAGCTTCTAAAATAATAGTTTTCATGATTTTAGATTCCTGACGGGCTTCTACTTTAGGTTTAGGCAATGTCGTATAACGTTCTTGTATTCACGAATCCGAGA
>NZ_JBCNAD010000098.1:0-1286 GCF_050477905.1 Neobacillus pocheonensis
TAGAGTGACCTAATTAAATGAGACAAAGGAAAAAACACCCCCAAGGTCGTATAAAAAATTAACGACAAATTGGAGGTGTTTTTCTAATGGCTAGAAAAAAGAATGTCTATCCAGAAGAAATTAAAAGAGAGGTTATTCGGTTGAAGTTGACGGGAGAGTATACGAATAAAGAATTGATGGAACGCTTTGGCATAAAAAATAAGACACAAATCAAAACTTGGATGAGGTGGTATAGAAAGGGTGAAGAGCAGCGATTAGCTCAACCAATCGGAAAGCAATACAAGTTTGGAAAAGGGCCCAAGGATATGAGCGAGGTTGAACAGCTAAAAAAGAAATTATCTTATTATGAGATGCGAGAGGAGCTCTTGGGAAAGTACCAGGAAATCGAAAGGAAGTGGTGCCAGAAGCATTTGTAGAACTGGTAGAGATATTCAAATCTAAATACACAATTACAATGATTTGTGATTGTTTAAATGTCTCTAGAGCAACATATTATCGTTGGAAGAAGAAATCATTTAATCCTAAACCTATTGAACAATTAGTTTTAACCATTTGTAAAGAATTGAAATATAGAGTTGGTCATCGTATGGTTAGAGATCTCCTTTGGAAGGACCATCACATCAAAGTTAATCGAAATACGGTTCAGAAGATTATGCAGAAGTTTAGTATTCAATGTCGAGTAAAACCAAAGCGAAAATCATATATAGCTGGGGAAAGTAAACATGTTGTTCCGAATCTGTTGGAACAAAACTTCTCTGCAGAGGGTCCAAATCAAAAGTGGGTTACTGATATTACATACTTACCCTATGGAGAAAAGATGTTATATTTATCAACCATTATGGACTTGTTTAATAACGAAATTCTTGCATATCGAATCAGTGATAAACAGGATACTTCACTTGTTATTGACACTTTAGAATACGCGTGTAGAGGACGAGAGACTTACGGCGTGGTATTACACAGCGATCAAGGATCACAATATACTTCTTATAAATTTCAAGAAAGAGCAAAAGAAAAAGGCATTATCACAAGCATGTCCCGGAAAGGCAATTGCTTTGATAATGCCGTAATTGAATCCTTCCACTCCTCGCTAAAGTCGGAAGAATTCAGCACTCAACCAAGAGTGCACCTTACAAATTCTATTGTACTAGAAAAAGTAGAAACGTACATGTATTATTACAACTATATACGACCATTTAAAAAATTAAACTGCCATACTCCAGTGGAATTCAGGAGTATAGCAGTCTAGGTGTTTTTTCTCGTCTCGTTTTTCTAGGTCAGTTCAT
>NZ_JBCNAD010000099.1:0-67874 GCF_050477905.1 Neobacillus pocheonensis
TGCGCGTCCTGGCCGGTGCGGCTTTGGATCCGGAAAAGGGCAACAAAAAAACAGCCCTCTCTTTTCGAGAGCTGTTTTTGGGGATTCCCGGCCCGATGGGGTCGGGTTAGTTTTTTGGGTTTAAGCATCCAGCCGGGTTTTCGTTAGCTCGTCCAGCAACGTGGTACAACGCCGTAACGCTTCATCTTCAAATAAGGTCAGATCAAAGAGAAATCGAATTTCATGGTGACTCTCATCTGGATTTTTTGCCTTATATGGCGCTACCTCGATCTGCTCTATCGAAAATCCAGCCGTATCAAGGGCCGACATAATGGAAAGCGATAGTTTAGACACATTTTCAGTCAGTGGAAAAAAGGAATGGATTTCCGGCCAGCTTTCCTCAAGCATGTGATAGAGTGTTAGCCCTTTCCCACAAAGAGACTCTAAAAACTTTAGCTGTCCCTCGCTTTTGTAAGTCTTTCTTTTGACTTCCTCCTGCTTACAGTATGACAAGCATTCGGGGCATTGGGGTTCCGTACAGCATCCACCGTCTGCATGTTTGTGGCATTCATCCGGAACGGATCCGTAACCGTCTGCATGTAAATGGGTGTACGTTCCATCCAGCTGCATATGAAAGTAGATATTGGGTTTCCCGATTTTCCCTAGATCGCCGCCGCACACAAGCACAGTTTTGATCTCACAGCCATTCGGACATGCCCATATTTTGGTTTGACTCATTGTGGCCCTCCTGCTATGCTATATGTTTTATCTGAATGATATTTTCTAATTGCTTAAATTCTGTCATTGACATTACCGTTTCTGTATAATAAATACCGTTTATCAATTCATGAAACTCAATTCCGCGACCATCGAAATATTCTTTAATTTCGTCTGTCATTTCATTAACAGTAAATATAATTCCGTTTGCTTCTTCAAACCGCTTGGAATTTTTAGAAATTAGCACTTTCTTTACTTTGTCGCTGTACTTGTAATATTCATCATATGGATGAAACAACACGCCTTTTATAAAATCTTCATCAGGCTTTACACTTGCCCATTTTCCAATCATTTCTCCGTGGTGCTGCTGCCCTTCTTGGATTAATTCGATGGTGTCACCAAAGGTCAAGATTTCAATGTCATTCAGATACACCGTTACTGAGCCTTGTGTAACTGATTGTCTATTGCGCTTCACTGTGAATGTATATTGCATTGTTAAAACCTCCACTTATGTATTTTCCTTGATCTTCCCCCTGGGAGCCGGTGAATCCGGCTCCCAGGGGGTTCGGGTTAAGAAACGCTTTCGCCTTTGCGTAATACGTTTTTAATGTGCAGCTGCCTGAACCAACTACGAAACTCGGAAAGGTCAAAAAACGCCTTGTTCCACGGTCCAAACTCGTCGGCCAGTTCGGCGTGAACGGATCCGTCATCGTTGGAATGGGCCAATATATTCAGCTAACCGCCTGTCGTTATCACTATCGCATAAAAATTGAACTTCATAGGTTGTGCCTCCGTTCTTAAAGGGAATGGATCCCCGGCCCCAAAGGGGGCAGAGGCGCTTTGGGCCGCTGATTGATCCTTTTTATCTTGCCATGCCAGATATAACACCATCAAACCAAACCGTACCAAATTGAAAGTATGCATACATTACAGAGATTTTTTTATTAATTGCAGGACAGAAACCGGAATAATATTCCCTAGCCTTATCCTCAGATACATATTGCAGATTGATTACTCCTTTTGATTCGCAAAATTTAACTAGTGCATTATTCATTTTTATCACTCCTTAATAGGTATAAAATCATGTGTTTGAATGGGATGCCCCGGCCCCCTTTTGGGGGTCGGGGCCGCGTTCGCCGCTGTTACGCGGCGGCGGATTTCTTGCTCATTTCCTTCTCGATCTCGGCAATCAGTTTCTCCGCTGTCTTTTGGATGGTATCCCCAGCCTTTTGGATATGATCGGCAAACGCGGAACCATTCCAGCCAGCTACATAAGGAAAGCTGTAATTGCTTGTATCAAATCCGAAGTATGAAAGAACGACAAACGCGGTTCCCTCGGCTTCGACTTCCTTCATTTCTTTTGACTTGTCGCTGTTCGTGTGCAAGTAACCGTGAGCCATTTCATGCACTAAGGTTTTGCATTTGTGCAAAGCGGCCATTCCCTTTTTAACGGCGATGCTTTGGGTCAAATGGTCGAAATAACCTTTCGAACCGTTCGTGATCGTCTTTTCCTCGACCGGAAACGGGCAAACCGCCTTTAAAGTCTCGTAGAAATCGCGCAAAGTCGCGGTTTCCATTGTCAGTTCGTGTGTAAGGCTCGGAAGTGGCGCTCCTTTGGTTTGGCTCACATCGAAAACCGATGTTTGATGAAAACCTACAAGCTTTTTCTTCTTCTCTCCTGTCTGTTCGTCTTTTTCAATTTTGTAGCTTGGAGCCAAAATTTTGATGCCTTCTTGCTTGTATTGCACTTGACGGCCAAGCTTCTGCCAATCCGTATATCCTGCGACAAAGGTTGCTGTCGGGCATTGGAAGTAAATAAGCATCATGTTATTGAAAGAATAGTTATGGAACCGTGATTGGAATAGCAAAATCTCTTTCCATTTATCGGAAAAGTACACTTTTTGAACCCCTTCTTTGAGTTTTGCGTACAGCTCATTTACTTTCGGCTCTTTATGGTTTGTCTTTGTCATAATGGAAAACACTCCTTAAAGTTTGATTTATAGGGAATTTGGGGCCGGAACTCCGGCCCGTTATCGGATTAGCGATTAGCGAAGAATCAAGGATCCTTGAACCGTTAGGTTTTTCAGCGCTTGCAAACGAGCGATTCGGGATTGAGCGATAATCAATTGAGCTTTGGACATTTTCAACAACTCCTCGTGAGATTTTGGATTCTTACCCCTTTATCCGGCTTCGTTTTCCGTTCTAGCCCGAGCGGCGATGAGCGGAAATCTTTAAGGCTTTGAGAACAGAAAGCCGGTTTGCGAAACTAGCGTCTTGCATATGTAGTTTTCAAAGGAGCAGTTCATCCGTATGTCGTATCCGTCATAGCCCGATTAACCGCGCCGGTTCTCGGAGTGCAAGGGTCTGCCCGGCTCAGCCGGGATGAAAAAAGTTTTTGGCCGTCTTTGCCAAAAAGTTTTTTCACCTTTGCGCGGAGAGGTTCGGCGTGGTTGGCTATGCTTGACGGATACGGCATACGTCCGGATGAACGCGGATTGAAAACGAAATATGCAAGATGCTTCGCACCATACTGCTTCTGTTATCAAAGCCGGTAAGGTTTGATCTTCGTCTTTGGGTGTAGGAATTTGAAGTCCTTTAAGGGGTTGAATTTAATCTCTTTCCAGAGGGGTTTGAACTTCCAGGATTTTGTATTCAAGAGGTTTTTTCCAAGTGCAGGGGTATAAGTGTCCAGCTGCGGAATGAGCGCATTTCAGATGGGTTTGCAAAACAATTAGAAAACGGGCCACTTTAACGAAAGAAAATAAACCGTAGAACAACGTATGAAGTTGAATTAATTTGGGCATTATAGAAATAACGGAACAAGCAAAGCTCGATCCGGTGGCGAAGCATTGTCTTTTTTCGAAATAAAAAGAGCCTGGCGGCAAATCCGCTAGGCTGATGAAAGAGATCTATTATCATTATGGTCATTATTTTTGCTTTTTATTCATTGATTTTTAAATCGATTTTTCTTCGGAACGCAAAGGAGGAAATGAAGGCCAATGGAATCTATCGGGTCTTAGGCGCTTGCGCCTTAGAGCCGGTGAGTCGCTTGGCTTTCCCGACTGAACGAGCTGGGGGATCCAAATTTCCTATTTCCGAATATTACATGATCCAGGGAAGAAATTAGTAACTCTCAGCCCCATAAAAAAGAAAGCACCCAAAATTATCCTGTAGCCGGTAGTTAATTCTTAAAATATGATTGATGTAAAAGAAACCGGAGGTACAAGATGATCTATCACGTTATTCATATGAAAACGTTTGAATTTAAAAAGCTTACGACTTCCGAAGTTCTAGATATGGACACAGATGCCGAAGGTAGAGTAATCGTACATGGAACGGATCAAGAGCATTACTTCCTTCTTGCAAGCAAAGATCTAATTGCCGATTAAGCGATAATGAGTATCCTTTAGCTCGTTTGCACAGCAAATGGATCCGGCTATCCTTTAGTTTCTTCCATTCCCATTACCTGGACCAAAGCGAATAAGATTGTAGAGTATCAAAGGTGCAAAAATTATAATCGCGAAAACTAATAAACCAAATATGATTTTCATACACTCACATCCTAATAACAAAAGTAAGAAGAGAATTAAAAAACCGAAGAGGTAGGCGACTAACCATGATGGTGGGCTGGTTTTTGCCCGCCATTAGAGGCCAGTCGTTCGCTTGGTCGGCCCGATTGATTGAACGAGCTGGGGGATCCAAATTTCTTTCGAGAAGATTTTAGAGATATTTCCGGATCAGACTGAGCCTTGAAACATCGACCGGCGTTTCGCTTCGATCATTTCTTTTTTCCTCCTTTGGCCAGTTCCAAAGCCAACTCTATAAACTTCTTTTCGTCTATCTCACCGTTTAACGCGCTCCGAATCAAATCCTCAGCACCTTCCTGCAGCTGCTTCCCCTCGATTTCCAAACTAGCCCGTGCTTCTTTTATGGCGTACTCAATTTTTGCTCGATTCAGTAGCCACTGGTCATATTCATCCTGGCTGATTTCGCCCATATCGACCCGGCGCAACTGCTCTCTTTCTTCCGGATTCAGCTCCATGCCTTCATGCCCCCATGAAAATTATTTGTTTTCAAATCTTATTCCCGTTCTTTCAAATACTTCCCTCTTAGATCCCATAGTAACTTAATTTGTTCATCAGTTAAATCATCCATTGAAATAAAATACTTTTTCACTTTATAATTTTTTGAAAAAAATAATGGTTTTCGCAAACCCAAAATACTGTATAAGGTTTCGCCACACACGTTGCCAGCCTTTTCTAAATAGGATGGTTGGCCACTATAAAAATGATTTTTTAACGTTTTTGGAATTTTACGATCTGTAATTAAAGAGCTTATAATAACTGCGTAATGCCTGTGGTTCGGATCTATTGGAGAGCATGCAATCTTATGCATCAATTCATAGACTCTAAATAGCATTAATCTTCCATGTTTGCTACGTTCAGTTAACTTAGGTGGCAATGTGTGGATTTCATAATATTTAGCTTTTTTAGTTCTATCAATAATATCTTTTGACGTGTACCAAATTACCGGCCTAAAATGAGTGAATGTATGGAACAACACTACAACTCCTGTAATGATCGAAGCAGCCATGAGAAAACGTAAGACCCATAGAATAAATACTTTAATAATATCGGGAAAAACAAGAGGATCGATGATAAGGATTGGAAGCAGTAATAATATAAAGGCTACAATCGTATGAGCCAAAATACCAAGACCCAAATTGTAAGAATGTTTAGAATGAAAGTCCCTAATTTGAACTTTAACCCCCATTAGAAGCCCCATTTAGTGCTTTTTGAACCGATCTTCTCCAAATAGATTCCTCGTATATCGGCCTCATCAACTTATATTTAATCGTTAATACAAAGATGATAATTAGAGATGGAATCAATGAATATAACACCGCGTATTGAAAATCCAATAACGAAAATATTGTACCAAGCAAGAAAATGATCCCTGTAAAACAAAAGCAAGCTTTAAAATCCAACATCAATCCATTTATCGAAATATATCCTTTACTTTCATCAAAAAAGATGCGTCTTGCATTATTGAATAACACCATAATTTCCGATCTTTGATCGGACGAATACCCCATGAGATCAAACACTTTCTTCAATCCCTTGTCAGACGGATGAGGTCCTGCAGACAATAAAATATCTAAATAAATCGTTGCCTTGTCGTTCGCCATAATCCTCAGCCCCTACTTTTCTTTTCGAGCCTTAATGCACCCAATTGGAATAATGTGGTTCCACAAATAATTTTATCACTGTTTTCTGCGTGAAGTCGATTATTTTCCATACGCTCTTACAACGTGCAATCCTGCTTCATTATATTTCTTGTATAACAGACTTAGCTTTACCGAAAGGAAATTACTCCGTGCGCCGCAGCACATCAGAATTATATTTTGATGGCCTCATACAAAGCTTCGGCTCGATCAATCTAACCAGCTGATTCAAAAGCTTGTCTGCAGTTTTATACCGATCCGACTGTTTCCGGTAGGAAACGAACCGAATGCAGAATTTCACGGTTTTTCGAGACAAATCTAATCCGGGGTGAAACGGTAAGTTTCCGTTTCGCAACCATCCGGGCAACGCCCGGCCAGCGGAGCAGTCAAGGTCGGCGGCCGCCGCCGCCGAAGGTAAACCTTGACGGCTCCATAATCAAAGGCAGCGGCCAGCCGCGGGCTACCATCGGTTTCATTGTTTTTTGTTTTGCACAAACTCCTTTATGGCATCGCCAACGCCATCAAATTTCATGGCTTGGATACTTGTGGATTTTTCAAGTTTGTGTTTTGCGATACATGAATCGCAGGCCATTGTTTCCGGCATACCATTTGCGCCAGGAATGACTAACTTCAAATCTTGCTTTGCCTTCATCAAATGGATGGTCCACCGATCCTGATTCTGTCCGCAAACTTCGCACCATAAATGCCGCTGATAGCGGGTTCCAGGTTCAGCACTCTGCAGAGCCTTCAACGTTTCCCGTTTCGCCTTAATTCTTGCCGTTTGAAGCTTCATTCGGCAACCCTCCCCAACGCCTGCTTTCTTCTTCTAGTTGACGCTGAACGCCCCTTAAATGCATCTGCATCCCACTATAATATAGATTCCGTGGATCTCCCTGTAACCCCATAGCAGGAATAATATGTTTTAAGAATAAGGTTTCATCGTCGATCTTATTTAATTGCGGATCCTTCAATAGCCGTTTGAAAAACTCTTCTTGATCGCTGGCCTCCAGCGTTTCACGATCCGGAATAATCAAATCCAAAACCATATTTTCCAGCTGATACAAAGGTGATTCGAAAAATTTTGTTTTATCAGCCATGAATAAGGATTCAATCTTTTCCTCCATGCGTTTTAATTCTCCAATGACCGAAAGGAGTTGCAGGACTTGACTTACTTGTAATTGTTCTTTCATCCAGAATCTCTCTCCTTTTAATGGGGGCCAGCAGCCCTCGAATCAGAGCCTATTTCACGAAAGAATAACGGTTTTGAACCTTGTCGTATCCAAGTGCTGTATCAAATGATCCGGTTTTGCCGCCTTTGAACCCGGTAAGCTTGTCCGTCTTCCCATTCTTGATGATCTTTTTGAATTGGCCTAAAGTGATCTTTACACCTAAGAACTCTTTACTTAACTTAAATTTGCAGCCGGATTGCCTCCAAGAGCTGCAACCATAATAGGTTTCACTTTCAACGACCGGCTTGCTGCAGAGAGGACATGCCCCGATACTGTTATCTTCTGTGGTCGGAAACCTCGTCTGTAGCTGGCCATCTTTAAGATACAGGTAAACATCATATGGCTTTTTTCCTTCGTCGGACGGCGGGATGTTTTGCAATAAGACTTCTTTTCCGGACAGCAATGCTTTCGCCGCTTTCGTCGGTACTTCCGCTTTTCGAAACACTTTCCATAGGGTGAATTTGCAACCATCTTTATAGCCGCTGCAGCTGTAGGTTTTTTCCTTCTCAACAACCGGCTTTTTACATAGCGGGCAATCCCCAATGCTATGATCCTCTACTGTCGGAAACCTCGTCTGGAGTTGGCCATCTTTGAGATACAAATAAATATCATAAGGCTGTTTACCTTCTCCGGATGGTGGTACGTTCTCTAAAATAACTTCCTTCCCGGCCAGCAATGCTTTTATTGCTTTCACCGGCAGCTCTACCTTGCGGTACTCCTTCCATACGGCAAATTTACAACCTTCTTTATAACCGCTGCAGCCGTAAGTCTTTTCCTTTTCAATGACTGGTTTTTTGCATACCGGGCAGTCTCCCAAGCTTCGGTCTTCTACGGTTGGGAATCTCGTCTGCAGCTGGCCATCTTTAAGGGACAAGAATACGTCATATGCCGATTTTCCTTCTTCGGATGGGGGTATATCTTTAACCAGGATTTCCTCTCCTTCAAGAAGATTTTTGATTTGCTTCTCGCGGAGCTTTACCTTCCGGAATTCTTTCCAGATGGTGAATTTGCATCCTTCTTTCCAAGCGCTGCAGCCGTATCCCTTGGATCCCTCAATGACCGGCTTGCCGCATAACGGGCATGTACCGACTTCTTCAATATTGGAGAACAGGGAAAGCTTTTTGTTGTCTTTTAGCTTTGCCTCGATCTGCTGCTGCAGCTTTTCCTTCATGCTGAGAATATTCCGGGCGAATGACTTGAACTCATCCAAGAGCGCGGCAGCGGATTGCTTCCCTTCGGCTACATCGTTCAGCTTTTTCTCAAATTCCCCGGTCAGCTCGATGGAGGCTATTGGATGATCGTAAATTAATTCAATGAAGTGTTTTCCCTTGTCGGTTAGATACACCAGATTTTTTTCAATTTCGATATATTTTTGCCGTACTAGCGTGTTAATGATATCCGAACGGGTGGCCGGTGTACCGATCCCGGCTTTAAGATATTCCATGATTTCTTCATCTGTGGTTTGCTCATCTACATGACGACCGGCGTGTTCCATTGCCTCTTGCAAGTCAGAGTCGTACATGCGCCTTGGCTTACTCGTTTTTCCGGTATGAGTTTCGATTTTTGCGGCGGTTGCCGCCTGGCCTTCCCGCAGCTGCGGAATTTTTTTAACGTTTCCTAGCTGGTCGGCCTTACTTTCATCTTCGATGGAGTCGTTCGGATCCTGCTGCGGTTTCGAAATTTTTCGCCAGCCATCGGTTACAACTATAACAGCTTTGGAGATAAAGCTTTCACCCGCAACGGATGTAATCACTTCGGTTTCTTTGTCTACGCCTTCCGGATGAAACGCGGCCAGCGTATGCCGCAAAATTAGCTCATACAGCTTCTCCTCATCGGCGGTGAGCTTATATTTCTCATCGTTTTTAAAATCTTCCGGGTTACGGTCTGTTGGAACGATCGCATGATGCTCGCCTACTTTTTTATTGTCTACAAACCGGGTTTTTCCTTTAATACTTTC
Source organism: Neobacillus pocheonensis (assembly GCF_050477905.1). Taxonomy (NCBI): domain Bacteria; kingdom Bacillati; phylum Bacillota; class Bacilli; order Caryophanales; family Bacillaceae; genus Neobacillus; species Neobacillus pocheonensis. The sequence goes on from NZ_JBCNAD010000099.1 coordinate 9,107, forward strand.
AAGGGTTTCGGGAAAGTATTCCTGGTACTTGCTCGTTTTCTGCAGCTTAGTCAATCTTTCTAGCAGCTCATCAGCTGCGTTCTCTGACAAGTGACGGCTGTTTGTACGCGGGTAAGAGCAGAATTTCTTTTCGTACACTTCCTGCAAAACCTTCTTTGTCTTTTGAAGGCTAAATCCAAGCTGTTTTCGCGCTTCTGACTTCACAGAAGTTTCATGAAGCAGCAGCGGTGCGGAACGTTTAACCGATTTTTCAGTGTATTGAATAACGCTTCCCTGCTGTCCCTGCACTTTCTTCCGGATCTCGTCGGCCTTTTCTTTCGTATCGAATCGGTAGACGGCTTTCCCTTCGGCATTTTCTTTGAACCACTGGCCAGGATAATTTCCGTTTGTGGTCTGAAATTCGCTGACAAGCACGTAAAACGGTTGCGGCACAAAGTTTTGAATGGCCATTTCCCGATCATATACAATCCGTAGAGTGGGGGTTTGGACCCGGCCAGCCGATAAGGTGGCTGCCTCCTTGGAGATGTCCTTAACCATAATGGAAAAGAACCGTGTAGCCGTAATCCCCATCCAAAAATCCGCATTGGCGCGCACTTGGGCCGATGCCGCCAAGTTATCGTAATGCCGTGCATCTTTCATGTTCGCATACGCTTTTTGGATCGTTTCCGGCGTTAAATCACTTAGCCATAAACGCAAGGCGCGGCCCGGCTCATTGACCGGGTAATTACATTCTTGAAGCGTAAGGCGCGCGATATGCTCCCCTTCGCGACCTGCGTCCGTAGCAATTACAACGCATTTGGCCTTGCTCACAAGCTCTCGAATCGCTTTAACCTGGTCCTTTTTATCTGGATCAACTTCGGTAAGGACCGGATCCGGAATGAACGGCAGATTTTCAAGCTTCCATTCCTTGTATTCCGGGTAACTGTCCGGTTCTTTCTGCTGAATAACGTGGCCGATGGCCCATGTAACGACATCCCCATTGGTCAATGTGTGGTAATGCCGCCCTTTACTTTTCAGCCCCAATGCTTGGGCTATATCGGTTCCCATGGCTGGCTTTTCAGCCAATATGACTCGGTTATACATGTTGTTGTTTCTCCCCCTGCACAACTATTAATCTATAAGATCGCTTTTTTCGATAAATAATTAGTCCAAAAATGTTCGCTTGCAATGGGGACAGCCAGTGATATGCTCGCTCCCGGCTTTTTCTACGCTGATTCCGCTATTCCCGTTTAATTTATAAATATTTATATCACAGCTCCAACAAATACCGTCGGATGGCGCAAAATTAGGAACATCGTTGGCCTTGCAATACTCTTTTTGCGCTAGGCAACTAACTTCAACATCGTACCTGGCCATTATAATCGCCCCTCAAATATCGATTTTGAATTTCCTTATTCTATAAAACAACATTCACCCAAACCTCTTCCCCATTCTGCAGCTCTTTACGCTGGATACCGTAGGAGCATGAAGAGAAGGAAAATTCTTCTTTGTTTTTATCCTTCGAAAGGCTTTTTAATAGCCACCACGTTTCAGCAAGTGTCCATTCGACCCGCGCATAGTCATCACCTGTAGTCATACGCTCCGGATCCCAAATAAGAGAATCGACATCCTTGCTTTCACGAATCGTTTTTAGTGACAAGGGCGGTGGCAGCTTCTTTTTACATACCTCGAAGTGATATAGCTCCCTTTGATTTTCATGAATTGTTACCTCATTACCGTTGTAGCTGTATGTCAATGAACCATCACGGAGAATAGCATTGGAAACCGAAGATTTTGCAACCATTGATTTGATTGTTTCTTCGGCCTCAAATGTTTCACCCAATATAATCTGCACATCCACGTAATCAAAATAAAGACGTTCGGTGATACGATACCATTCCATCTAAATACAGTCCTCCTTGTTCGTAAGTGTTAAGCAAATGGATTTCTAATTTTCCTTGTTGGCGTATTTTCGGTATTTGGAGCATTATTATCGTCCCTTGTTTGATCCTCGGTTGTGCTGAGAGCATCGTTGTTCTCGCCTGACGTATCTGTCTTAGTGTTGGGGAACATAGCATCGATAAGGGCATCGTCGATTTTCTTTATGGAACTGCTTACTTGTATCTCTGTTGATTTTTCAATCGATTCGTGGTCCGGAGCTTCATGGTCTTCTCTCGAAAGAGAAGGTTGCTCGACCCCTTTATTTTCATTCTCTTGTTCTGCTACCGGTTTATTTGATAGGTCCGGATATTGCTCTGCAGCTGGCGTTATCGTATACATCTGTTCCTTTTCTTCGGCAGCTGCAGCTACTTCATGAATTACCTCCGGTTTTTCAGGAGAATTCAATTCATGAGTCAATTCAACTGTTTGCATTACGGCCGGTTCTTCGGCCTCTTTTATTGACGGTTGGCTCTCTACTTCGTCCATCTCGTCGAAATCAATTACTTTGTTTTTCCCGGTGTGCTTCGCCCGATACATAGCTTCGTCGGCCATCTTAATAAATTCCTCGGCAGTAACATCGGGTCTGCTTTTGCAGATGCCTACACTAACCGTAACCGGCGTAATAGCTTTAGATTCTTCTTCCACTCTGGCTCGGAACAATTCGGCTATGTCGTTCATATCCATTCTTGGATGTGTAAAAAGGGCGACCATTTCCTCGCCACCATAGCGCCCGGCAAGACCCATATCATTACAAGTTTCTTTTAAGATCCTGGCTACAAACTTTAGCATTTCGTCGCCAACCTGATGTCCTAACGTGTCATTTAGTTTCTTGAAGTTGTCAATATCGCTGAACAGAACATAGGATGTTTTTCCCGTATGTAAAGCTTCGGCAACCTTTTTTTTGAAATAGTTCTTATTGTAAAGACTCGTTAATCCATCCATAACCGATGAGTACGAAACAGCTTCCATCAAATCTACGATTCTTTCAAAAAAGATATAGAACATGACGGCATAATAACCCAAGCTGGCAGTCAATTGAAGCGCCAGGATCGCCGGACTTCCCTCAATTAAGTAAGCGATTTGAAGCAGCACCGCGATGGTATTGATACTCATGGCTGCATTAAATTTATTGCGTTTCGGCAATTTAGGCATTGCTTTCAGATAGAAGTAAGCGGTAAAAACAATGGTTAGGACTGTAAGTAAAATGCTAGTAATTAAGCCACTTACAAAGATCGATAGGATCCCAAGAAAAATGCTGCCTGCCGCGAAGCAGAAGTATATGTATAATTCCTTATTTGTTTTCGGCTGAAATAAGATCAAAAAGCCGGTTTGAACGGCGATGAAAGCTGTCACCGATAAGGAGGCAAGTAGTAACCCTACAAAGTTTGAGTTACTATTAAATATCGCCGCACTTACAATTAGTAGAAAAAATGAAGCAGCTGCTGCTTGTGTTACAGTAAAAATTAAATAGGAACGGCTAAGCCATCGTTGATAGAGCATAAATCCCATCGTGGTCATTGCCAAAAGCAAGGCCAGCAATAAAAGCCCCGGTAATAGATCCGGATGTGTATAAAGCAAACCTGATCACCTTTTCTTTCGTGAAAATATTCCTATGAATCTATCTTTATTGATAATTATTTGAAGCAATTGCATTTACGGCGACCCGATTGCACCGCTTGGTTATAGCTCGGAAATGTTAAGCTTCCGGGGCGTTTGTGTAATCCTCTTCCAAGTTCGCAGGATAGATCGTGAAAAACATCCGATCCTGGCGAAGCTATAAACGCTACGCCTTGTTCCTTTGCTTTTTTCATTTTCCCTTGATTATATCGATACATATTATCCATGAGTCTGTCCCGATCCCATAAGTCGATGCCCAACTCATCAGCAGTTTCCCTAACTTGCTTGGTGAAACCGCGATTTGTAATTATCCAGGCTTCATCACACTCATAAAGACTCTTGGCCGTGAATATTTCTTGGACCGCACTAAACGATATGTTCTTGCCCCAACATTTGGCTTGCACACAAATACGCTTCCTGGTGACTGGTTCAATCAGAATTTTATCGGCCCCCTTATCTCCTTTTCCGCCTTGATGATCTTCAACCTTATATCCTAAATCTTTAAAAAAGACAGTTAGGTAATCTTCAAATTCATAGCCTGTCATTTGATCGATATCCTGGATTCCAGAAAGCCGAAGGCGTTTTTCAGCTGCTTTTCTTCGGATCCTATGAATGACAAAGCCCATTCCCCATCGCAGGGTAATTAGAGCCAATATGGTTCCTACGATGGTATACCATGGCGGCAGCTTTAATCCCTGAAACAATAAGTTTTTCCCTAATTTTAAGTGCGTGTTTTCATCGGCAGTAACCATCATATAAACGGCAATGCCAAGGAAAATGACGATAAATAAAAAATCCATGGCAGCCGATTTTTTTTTGTAACGTCTTCGTCTATTGCTCATGATTTCATTCGCCTGCTTGCAAGACCGATTTGGAGTAACAGCATTTTACATATCCCTCTCTCCGGAAAGCGAATCTAGGCTATTTTTAAGCTCACGGTTGCTGGACTTGGTATATTTTCGAGTCGTATTCACATTGGCATGTCGCATCGCATCGGCAACTTGGTTTAGTGGCCTGCCACGTTCTATTAAATCATGCCCGAACGTATGCCGAGGAACGTGGGACGTTAAATTTTTGATTCCTGTTTGCTTGCTGATTGTGCGGTAAATATGGTCAATTGCCCTTTCGGTTAAGCTATTCTGTCTCTTTTGTGAAGTGAATAGCTTTTTGGATCTAGGATCTTTCTTATTACGTTCTTCGATCCACTCTAGCAGAGCATTTCGCAAATCTAAGTTCATCGGAAGCTTTGCAGCTTTGCCACCCTTCCCATCACGCACATAAAAAAAACCACTTTCAAAGTCAGCATCTTCGATCTCCGCATCAGCAATTTCGGAAGCGCGCAGGCCCATATGCAACCCGCAATAGACTATTGCTCGATTTCTTGTAAATCGCCAAGGATTCTTCTCTTTTAAACCTTCATCGTTGATATAGGCCAGTAACCGGTTCTTTTCAATTCGTTCCAACCAACGCGGTTCTTCTTCGATATCATTTTGTACCTTTAGGGTCCTTAACTTTGCAGCTGGATTCTTCTTGATGACCTCGGCATCAATGTAGAAAGCGAAAAAAGCCCTAATACCTTTAATGCAATTGTTTATAGAGCTTATTGAATAACGTAATTCTTGTATCTCTTCTTCTTTTTTTCGTTGATAGGTTGCTTCGTGAATTAAATAGTTTCTCCAATCTTGAAGATCAAGGGCTGTCACTAATTTAGGATCAAAAGTAGTTTGGTTGGTTATTTTCATGAACCACTCTTGAAAGTCATCTGCGATTCGAATGTATCTACGAATCGTATGATCAGATTTCCCTTCTGCCCTCATCCATTTTTTAAAATTTTCCATAGAAACCCCTGCCATGATTACCCATATAGTCAATACTCTCCTCGTATGGTAAGCTAATTATGGCAGTCTTCGGGCGTACATCGTATCCCTCATTATTCTCTTGGACAGGGAGAGGGATTCCGGGGCTGCCTCCATTATCATATAGTCGCATTGATCTTTACTGCATATGCTCACGATGATAGCTGGCATTTCGTCAGGAATGCAAGATGCTAAAACCATTTCAAGAGGCCCAGCCTTTATGGGTATATACCCCGCCATTTCCACGATGCCCGATGCACATTTAGGGCAATTTTTCGCGTTTATCCTCCTCTTCGTTCTAATGAACAGTCTTTTCAAAAGAGGATTCATAGAGAACATTCCTTTCTTCTCGATGTTTTTTGTGCCGCGGCTATCTTCCCGCTTATTATGTTTCCGATGCCTGCATTGAACGAACCGTATAAAACGGCATTTTTTCCTGTGGCGCTTCCAATCCTCTTTCAATGGTATAACTTGTGGCCCCAAAATGGACTTTCAAATATTCGATAATTTCCTTTCTCGGCACAGCATCCAAGGTTTTAGTCTCGCGCTCCACGATACCCATTACCTCGATAGAAGCCGGATCCTCTATACCGTGAAATACAATTCTGCAAAATTCTTTACGCGCACCGCTTGGTTTCAAAATCATGGGCAGTCTTAACATTAAAACCTTTACCGGATCATCAACCTGTCCTCTTTCGTAAAACTTCTTTGCGGCTTGGATCGCTTCTTGGATGTCCCCATGATCACAATACGAGTGATACTCCCAATGTTCAAGGATCATACTCTCATCTATTTCAAGTTCTTCATTAAGTAGAGCAGCTGCTAGACCATTGTAGGTTTCCAGGTCTACCTCAACAGTTTCAAGTTCATCCTCTTCATCTTCATCTGCGGCCTCATTCCTTTTACGCTCTGCAGCTTTTGTAAGCAATCTCTTTTTGAACTGACTTACTTTAAATGCTTCAATCAACTGCCATATTAAGCCGACTACAAAACCCGCAGTAACGAGAATTAAGCCGATGATTACTATAAAGAACTCGACGTTCATTGCGGGTTGATCTGGTCTGTGATAAAAGATAGTAGTTACCATTAAAATAAGCAGCGGAACCGCGTTGCAATAAAAACTTTGTTTCCATCCTTTATATCCTACCCACGCGACAAGTAACGTCCAAATGAATAGCTCGATAACGGGATAATTTTCTACATTTCTTGGAGTATTACTAAGGACATCGACCATATTAGCCAGGCCAAAGCCTACCGCGTTAATAATGATGGCAAGCACATAAAGCAATTTATTACCTTTCAAATTCAGTTTCACGCCAAATTTCATTCCTTCCGTTATTCAATGGATGAATTTTTTCTGAACAGGCTGGCCAGGGAGCGCTTGGTTTTCTCTTCTATGAATTTCTGTTTCTACATTAATATAGTGCTTTATCAGTTCACTTTCGGTATCGTTTAAGTCATCCTTATTTATGTATAATGGCTTCATTGTATCTCGATATGAAAGTAACTCTTCTATTGTAAGCATTGGGAGAACTTCGGGGCTATATATCACAATCTCCCCGATCCGGCCGGTATTTTCGTCCTTCATGCTTTTCATGTATGCGTCAATAGCTCTTTGAATGAGAGGAACGATTAGAATTAAGCTGCCTCGTATCATAAACGAAACGGGCGCTTTGCCTATACGATCATACAAGTGATTAAAAGCCAGCTTGACCAGTTCCTCTTTGTTGCCGCCAACTTCTTCATTTAGAACACTGTAAAACTCATTTGTCTTTTCGATATTTTTATTCCAAAGCGGTATATTATCGATCTGCGCTGTCATGGTGTAGATTCGGCTCCGGATCTCGCCAAGGTTTTGAAATAACACATGATTTGGGTATTCAATCTCCACACTGGCCATAAACTCAAATAATTCTTCGGCCAAGTCCACAAGATTCTTTGATTCACCCATTACCTCATTCCTCCTCGGAACTCTCGATACCAGGATACAACTGCAACCGTATAATTTCGTCAGTGGTTACGTCTTTCATCAACACAACGCATTTATGATCTTCCCATTCGAACGGCAGCTTGTCCTTGTGTTTCATCCAAAGTTCGTCAAGTGCTTCATCACCCTCCATAAACACAGGGCCGTAGATACGGTACACCTTGACATTTTCCCGGAGCGCTTGAATGGAAACATATCGGGAATTTATTGTTACTTTATTTTCATTGCCGCGCCGGTTCATGGACTTCTGAGTTTCATGATCCATTCGCCATTGCTGCAGGATATCTTCGGTCAAAGACTCGATGGTTCGGCGGCAATACATTGAAACCCAAATAGGTTTTCGATTAGTACCAGTATTGAATTGATCCACTACCGGCAGCCGTCCCTCACTCTCCCAGCGTTTACGTTCCGTTGTGGTGCAACTAAGGTAAGCCTCAACCTTACTAGGTCCAATGCCACATTTATCCGGAAAATCATTCAAGAAGCGTTCATGCAGTATCAGCTTTGAATCCTCTGCAGCATAATGTCTCTCCACAACCGTTATAATCTCATTCAACCGTTGGAGGACTAATTCTTTTTGTTCAAATTCAGTCATCGGTATGATGCTGTTTAGCCATTCCACGATGAATGATTTTTTTCTCTGATAAAAAACAGCTTTGAGATTCACTGGCGGTAACTGGCTCTTATCCATACAAACACCCCTTCTTTGTCTCGAAAGAGAATCCGGATCGGTTCGGCAGCTGAAAGCTAGAATGAAGTGCCACCATGCTAAGGCAAATTATCGAGACTGACGATGCCCATCCACATAAAATGATAAACGTATGCAACCGTTGCCCACATCAGCAGCGAACGTACTCGCATGCTGATTTTGTCCGCTCGTTCAACTTCTTGGGTTCTCCAATAGACGATTCGATAAACAAGAAAAAATGCAACTAACCAGTACAAAGGCAAAAGAGACATTGCCGTCCAGTTCGCGTCACTGAGTTGATCACTCATCCGGTCGGTCAGTGCCGTTGGTGACGGAAAGTAGGCAAAATAGATGCTGCAATTTACATACGGTAGGACAAACATGAGCAAATAATGGGCCATTACACGAAACAAGGCTCTCTTCTTATTACGGGAAAGTAATACAATCATCAGTCCAATTACGATTAGTACAGATACAATTTTGTACAATTAATTTGGACCTCCTCCCTAGAAAATGCTCTTACTTCCGGTCAACTACATATTTCATATCCGTGGATTCCCATAACCCATAATTAGTCAGCATCAATTTTGATTTGACTAGACTATCGTTGGCTGTTAATTTCAATGGTCTCCTTGATGGTCCAACTAAGAATTTTACTCCATTGTATCTTTAGATGTAACCAACGGTTTAACCTCTACAAAATTCATAACGTAACCGCATTCATAACAAGCGCAAGTCTTGATAGATCTTCTGTTAATATCAGGCGCTATCCAATTGTCATTAGATATATTTTCAAAGAATTTCACCCTAACACAATCAGTTCCCGATAAATACCCATCCATAATAAGACGACTGTTGCAAATTGGACATTTTACTGCCGGATCGTCAATTAAGACAGATTCGTACTCGTTAATATAGATACTTTGGATAACACCTTTAAAGTCAAAATCGAACATTTCCTCGTTACCGGAGTACCCCTGAAAGAAACCAATCCGTCCATCCCTCAATAAAATTCGTTTCCCTTTTTCCATCTGCTTAAGGTGGATGCGTAAGTCGTTGATCCTCCTTAGCAATAATTTTTCTTCTTGTTTTGATGACAAATTAGATCCCTCCAATGATTATTGATATTGATTTGCGACAAACTTAGTCAGCATTCCCCTAGTGAAGAGTTAATTCCCTTTAAACCTTTTCCAGCGCCGGGGCATTACTAACTTCGGATTATCAACCCAAGCTCTCAGAACCCCCCAAGCAGCTCCAAATCCTTCCCCATAGTAAACTTGTTCTCCCCGATAAAACGGAGTGGACTTATTCGCAGTAATGGGGAGGATCGATACACTAAAAACCGGCTTCAGTTTTCTTAGTGATTCTGGAACTGATTCACCTGTCATATCAAAAGCAACTATCTGTACACGATGTTCTTCCCCGATAAATGTTTGCTTCATAATTAAACCTCATTATTCGACTTCCATCCATGCTAGGGCCATTTTACGGGCCATTTCATGTAACGGGTGATTTTTCGGAACCTGGCTGTACCAAACCGTTCAATATGTTTAATCAGCTGTTCCGTTCTTTAAATTCTTTATAGACTTTCATAAGATTGTTCAGCCTCTTAATTTTTTGATTTGGCTTCAAATCATTATTCTCCAGCACAAATTGTATGTCCTGAATGGCAATAATATCCAAACGTTCTATGCGTTGCTTCTCAAAGGAATGCCGATAATACTCTATACTCCCCTGTTCGTATATAGGCTCATCAAGACTACCTCGTTTCTCTGCATCAGCCCATTGTTCCCTGATAAATACCAGACGCTCTGTTATTCTTTCAAGATCCTCGGTCATATACTTCGGAGCTTCACCTTCCGGGTAGTTGGCGATTCGTTGCAGTTGCTCCTCAACATCCATTTCCAAACTTTTAATAAGCGGCTCCATCATCGTCCGATAAGTCTTTACTGGCCCCATTACTTATTTACCTCCATTGATGGTCAAAGTGTTAAATCGGATCGTACATATCCCGAATCTCGATGCAGAGCTTTAACACTTGTTCTAATTCGGTACGGATTTTAAATTGTTCCTTGGCGTCTATATAACCCGAAGCTTTACCTACGAGATTTTGAATTTCTTCTACCTTTTGAAGAATAACCTTCGTGTTGCCCCGCGCTTTCACATAATCACCCCTTAGATGTATCACGCAAAATTAGGTTATAAAAATTCCCTTGCTTCAAATCCAACCTTGCCGCCGCCAATTCTTCGTCAGTAATCGGCTTTCCGTTAAGATAACACGAACCGTCCTCGTATTCCTCGAAGACCTTGCCGCTTTTTAAAGTCGATTTGACAACCCATTCCATGAAACCACCCCTACCATTTAGATACATGTGAACGAATTTTATCTATGAACTGACGTTCATCTACTTGTCCCTTTAAATAAGCTATTTCATACAAATATTCTAAAAGATCATCCAATCGTTCCATTCCGTGTTTTTCGAAATCCTCTTTCACTGCAGCAAGAGAACGCTGTTTATGTTCCACTTGTGTACTCTGATGAAGATCAATTATCTTTTTCATTTTCATGCACGCTCCTAACTCACCTTATCCCCTACATTATGCACCATAACTTTCCATGGCACCGGTCCGTTCGTTGGAAATCTCTGTATCCTGAATTTGACTCTCAATCTTTCTGATAAGCGGAACCAATTCGTCGAACCGGCACTTCTTAACTTGGTTAGATATGTCGGCCCAACTATTCAAAACAAACTCCTCCTAAAGCAGCATAGTTATCGGACGTTTTTATAGTTCCATTATACCATAGTTATCAGACGTTTTTCAAGGTTTTACCAGCTGAAAACGTCTGATAACGGACGTTATCAGACTATTATTCGGAACCCTCTATTCACACCGAAAAAGAGGGCCGATACCATAATATGTAAACAACTAAATGACCTCGAACCTAACCGGGTTTAACTTCTCTTGCGTATGTAAATAATAGGAAATATAAGTGCTTGGGGGGGACGGTAAATGCGCACGGAAGTGGAAAGATATGTAGAACGAATTTTGGTCGAAATCCCACGCTGCGAACCAATACCAAAAAATGTAACGGAATCGATCCAAGATATAACACTAGATGAAATAGAGAGTTTATTAAGGACAATTGAGTATATGGCCTACAAATGCGAAGCATGGACAAAGCAATGGAAGGAATTACACTCCTTGGTACAAACTCATTCAAAACTAAGAAGAGTAAAGTAACACATTTGAGGAAGGAAATACCGGCATGCCCCAGCTAACATTAGAGTATATAAAAAATGAAAACTTATCTCTATTAAATTACGAGCCGATCCGTAATCGGTTTCGAAAATTCCGGCAGCCCCGAGCAAAACATCGCTAATGGAAATAATATACACGTCTTGATATAATAAATGATAAGACAAGTACATAAGCGGGTTGGGACGCTATCATCCTGTGGCAAGGGGGTGAAGCGTATGGATGAAAACGTTAAGTATTTTATCGCAGGAGCATTGTTCGCAGTAAAGCTACTCGTAGTCGTAGCCAAAATCGTGAACGGTTCTGTAGGTAAAAGAAAAAAGTAATCCCCCGACCCTAGACAAGTTGGAGATTACTTTTTTTCTGAACACAGGAACCAGTAATTAGCCAACCTGGCTGTGTACTTGTCCCTTGCCTTAATATTGATTACTTATGGAAAAATTATACCAAAGGGATTGAGTGAAAGTCAATGAACCCTATTGTAACCGATAAGCTACCGAATATGCTTTGTTTCTGGCTAGGCGCTGGATTCGCCCTCATAGTGATGCTTTCTTTTCACTTCTACGACCAATATAAAAAGAGATAGCACTACCATCATAAGCTTGAACGGAATCGGTATCTGAAGAAATCCACTTGTATCCATTCGGCAAAAACGAACATTAGAATCCTGGTTATCCTCGATAAATTTCAATCCTTACTCGCAACGTCCCTTCGCCTTCCAACAGCCCCATAATGTTCTTGAACTTTTTTTCAAGCAACGGATAGTCACCCTTAAAATCAAAATTGAGGTAAACACCGGAAGTAACTGCAGCTGCCTTCCGTTGTAGTTCCTCCAGTTCATCCAAAATTACTGCAAGACCATTCCCGGAAGGATTGTCCCTGTTTGATTCTCGAACGACTTCATACTCAGCCTCAATGACTTCATTCCCTTTAATGATAAAACGTTTATTGTCACTCGTCTGCTGTTCCGTTTTATTTTGCGAATCCTGGCCTTCCCCTCCGGCACTTAACAATTCAGTCTCGAACTGCTTAGCCGCCGCTTTAGCCGTTTTTTCTTCTGCAGTTTTCGTTAAACCTAAAGCTCGCAAATGGTAGTAAAATGTACCAAACGAAAGCCCCCATGCCTGCCTTATCTCATAATCTCCTATTTTTAAGCGCCAATGTCTCAAAAGATCTCGTCTAATATCCTTATTCTTTATATTTTTCCATAAATCAAATTTCATTAATTCATCTTTGTGCTGTTCGTACAAAGGATCATCCATGTGGCCCCTCCTATACATTCACATCAACATTATCAAATAGATCGCCAACACAAGTTTCACATATATATTTACCCTTGAATGGACTAATATCTTTATCACTACCGCAAAAATGGCAGAATTGTTTATATGGCTGGATGACGACCCAATTTCCTTCAACGGATATTTCAACAGCGTCTTTTCTCCCAATCCCCATAGTACGCCGCAGTTCCATAGGAAGAACAACGCGGCCCAATTCATCAACTTCTCGAACTATTCCGGTCGGTTTGATTCGACGAACGCCCCCCATGATCGCATCCGGACTTCTCAAAGTATCAATGAGCTGCAAAACCTGTTCCCGATCCCGGAGCCTGTCCATGTTCTCTAACGATTTTTCCAAAATAACCAGCATCATTGTTTTTAAAGCGTGAGCGTCCGTAGGTAACTTAGGATCAGAGCGTTTTGCTTGACTACTCAATATAAATCCTCCCTTGAGATATTCGACATCATTCTACCATAAATTAACTTATGTGCGGTATAAAATCCCAATATAAAACATCACTTTATACATTCGAACATGCAAAAAATACCTCTTGAAAAGCGAATGTATGTTCTGTATTCTGGATATAATATATAAAGAACGATTGTTCCTGTTTGAAGGGTGGAAGTCACATATGATGTTCCCGAATAATAAGCAGGCTCTAATTGATCACCAAGGAAGCCTGAAAAAGATAGCTAGGCCGGAACTAGCTGAGGAACAACAGCATGAAATGCTTTGCCTCCTTAAAGTATCCGGGTCAGAGTACATCCATGTTACAATCACTCTCTACGGAGAATACGGAAATCAGGAGTATACTGGGATTGTGACCGGACTTGACCCTCGCCTCTTCCTTGTGAAACTACAACTTGGCTATGATTGGAAGCTATTCGAGTTTACAGACATTATAGGGGTAAGGCTATTGTGCTAAGTGACATTGAACGAAAAGTTCATCGTATCCTCGTTAATTACTCTAAAGGTCGCAGACGGCTGCCGTCGATTCAAGAGCTTGGAATAAAGACCGGTCGGGGACGGGCTGGGATTTATCAAATATTAGCTGCTTTAAATCATGAAGGGTTTATCGCATGGTCTCCGGCCGATCCGAACCAGATTCAGCTACTTAAAGAATCTGAGCCGAAATCGAAATGGATATACGGATGGCGTTAGACAAAGCCAAGATCCAACAAGGTAGTGGAAAGCTGACAGACAACCGTAACGATACGATGAAGCAGAGTACCGGAGGTCATTACGAATGAGCAAACTAGACGGAAATGAGCGGTGGAAAACTAAAATGATGTTAACAGAGCATAAAAAGCAATATGAGAATCGTAACGAAGCTAAGAACTCACATTTACGTAACCGGCCTACGGAGGATGAACTTATCATGATCCGCGACTCTATATTACTTCCTCACATGTTGACTATGGTTCAGAAGAGCATCGATGACATAGAGAGCGGCTCTAATCTTCTTAAGCAACTTTATTTGACAGCGGCCCGTGCAGTGATGGACAAAATTAGTGGCGATTTGTACAGCTTGCGCCGCGAATTGTCGAAGCGTAATATTAAAATAATCGAAGACGAACAGGTGGAAATGATCGTATATCATCGTTTTATTTGCAGAGGTTATGAGGATCGTTTCGGAATGATGCGCGAAGTCATGCGGTCCGAGATCAGCATTCGCTTATCGAAATACCTGAAAGAAATAGCGGGTAGGCTAGCTGCCACCGGACAGTAATCTGACTTTTATAAATAAATTTATATGAGCTACTAATAATTAGGAGAGAATGATCGTGGGGAAACCAAAAGTAGCCAAACGGCCAACACGGGACGAATTTGTATTAGAGGAAATCGGCAACCAACTCAGCGAAGCTAAACATGAGAATTCCGAAGTTGTATTAACGGTTTGGGGAGAGGATGAACCGGTACGGGGCATGATCGTCGAAATGGATTCGCGTACCGGAAAAGTTCATGTACAACGCCACGGTGAAGTCACGAAGGTTCCGTTTATGGACGTTATGAAGGTTGATTACCCGAAAGATTAACGGATAAGCCCGCCCCAGCGTTTCTAAACCGCCAGCAGGCAGCATGCAGCTCCCCCCCCTCAACCAAGTTAAATATATGATGACCGGGGCCGCGGATCGCAGCCCCTATATCAATTAAGGAGGATAACCCCGTAGTGGGGCGCTATAGTTTGCGCGGTTAGTGTATGAATTATTCCAGCAGCTTCGCTTGACCAGAAATGTAATGGTTTCAAGACCTCCCCGACCCGTACCGTTTAACCAAATCGGATTTCCCATATGTTTTTTCTGCCGATCGGATGACGATCAACACGCTTGCGCCGATTGCTGTTCCAGGAACCGCCATCGCTCTCCCCTATCCATTCAAAGCCAGCTGCTTTCAAAGAACTACCTGGTTCTTCAACAAGCGTGTATGTAATAAGCCGGTCATATCCCAGCTCTTTCGCTATCCTCGCCGCAGATCGATATAACATGCTGCAGAGATTCGGATATGCTTCTTTGACAGCAAGCCTCGTCACTTCTAGGGTCTTATGATCATCCTTCCATCGGGCCACAGGTCTTCCAATGATAGCCACACCGATAATCTTATTGCCGTCACTTAACGCCACACTGAATTTATGCCCTTGAGGCGAAATATGATGCCTATGGTTATCATTTACAAATTCACATGCCTCTCGGAGTGTCGTCGGAGCTTTCACCGGCTCAAACGCAACATAATTCGGATAGTAGGCACGTAAGTATAAATTCGCTTGCCGCTTGCTTAAAGCACAGCCCCATAGCGGAATCCATCCCTCATCATGTAGTTTCATGGCCCCGATGCGCCGTTGTTCATCATCCGACAGGATCATAGATTTCATGATCTCCGGATTCAGAAACACCCAATAAAACAAACCCGGTGCCGGAATAATCTCGCTGTCAGTTTGAACCTTGGCTTTCTTCCGAATCCGGAGCCGTTGGACCGGCTGTACTTCGGGGCAAGATGTCATTTCCTCAATGAATTTCCTGAATACCGTCTTAATTTCGTCCTCTGTGTATCTGTCAATGCTCTCTACATCAACCCTTGCCCTCTTGGCCAGTGTGGCCATCTTTTCGTACCATCGCTCTTTATCGGTCAGCTGACTATCACGGATTATGATGTCTTCCGGATCCAAGAGGCTACCGGATTCAGAAACGGCCACCGGCATTTCGGCAATGAGCTTCATTCTTTTGCTATCGGAACCCATGTACTCCGATTTTTCAATATGAATCGCTTTCCAATCCATAGGAAAATAGCCGCCCAAGCGCTTTTCTACCAGCTCAAAAAATGCTTTATCGTCATATTCTTTCGAGAAACGGATTCTGCCGTCCACCGTGTTCTTGACTAAAATATGGATGTTTTCAATGCTATACATATTTGCGTCCTCCCTGGAATGCTGCAGCTGCAGCCAATGTATGTTAGCGGCCTCCGGTCAATCGACCGGAGCCGCAAGCCTTACTTATAAAATCCCTATTCGCTGGCAAAACTCCGGATCCTGATCTTTCAATTTCCCTGCGGCAATTGCAACCGCCTTATATGGTTGCCGTAGCTGGTATCCATACCGACCCATATCTTTCAGCTCTTGAAGCCGGTTAAGTTTTGAAATATAAGTTTCCCATGCCGATTCCCATTCTTCCAGTTGCTTACCTTTCAACTCCGCGCCCGGATCGTACTCCAGGAGCGCCATCGTGTTTTCTACCCAAAAACGTTCCTGGTCAACATTCAAGTAAGCAACATCCAGAAGTGCTACAGCAATCCTTAACTTGACTTGAGCAACAGCCCCGAAGTCGCGAGATATAACCGTTCGCCGGTTTAGGACAACATGCTCCGGCCAACTGCATCCGTAATGATCAGTAAACCACAGGTCTAGCATTAGCGTTTCGTCCTCTATCCGGGCATTATGGTCGCCATCAGAAAGATCCATGCTGCCAAAATCTTTCGGCTCATAATCCGGAAGATCAGCAAAGTATGCCCGATGGTAGCCGAAGGATTGAATGGAACCTGTTAAGATAGATTGAACAGCTTGCTGCAGAGATACTTTCATTTCGCTGGTTGTTGTCATTGGGAAACCCTCCGTTTTAGTTTATAGTAGTTTGAATCTTGGCCAGCTGCTCCCGGTACAACGCCAGGCGAAGCTCACAGCGTTGACGATGTTCGTTACGTTGT
Organism: Neobacillus pocheonensis; assembly: GCF_050477905.1. NCBI lineage: Bacteria > Bacillati > Bacillota > Bacilli > Caryophanales > Bacillaceae > Neobacillus > Neobacillus pocheonensis. The sequence goes on from NZ_JBCNAD010000099.1 coordinate 25,908, forward strand.
AATTTGAGAACCCTTTCCTCAATTTGGACCATGAATGTAAGATACTCGATGCTCTCCGGACCGATATGCTTGGATAACTTATGCTTTAACTCGATGATTACCGGATCGGTCGCGGGAAGTTCAATGCCGTGATCCACAATACTTTGTTGGTAAGCTGCTGCTTTCATGCCGATCAACCTCCTTGGTTGGTTTGATATTTACCCTATATCCGGATTCGCTTGCCGTTCTAGCCCGAGCGGCGATGAGCGGAATCCTTAAAGGTTTGAGAACAGAATACTTGCTTGCGAAACTTGCTTTTTGCGTATGAAGTTTTCAAAGAGCCTTACATCCGTTTTTCGAAGCCGTCATAGCCGGTTTAACCATACCGGCTCCCCGGAGTGCAAAGGTCTGCCCGGCTCTGCCGGGATGGCGTTCTCGAAAGAGAAAAGCCACCTTTGCGCGCAGGGGTTCGGTATGGTTGGCTAAACTGACGGATGCGAAAAACCGCCTTCGGATGTAAGGCGGCTGAAAACGTAAGGAGCAAAGAGCTTCGCCCACGCTGGTATGTGAATCAAACCGTAATGACTTCCTTGTCCTAGCTCACAGGAATTTCAAATTTGGGTTTAGATCCTCGGCTCTAAACGGCAAAAAAAAAAGAACTGCTAACAGCTGCAGCTCATTCAATCAAAAACAAGTGATCAACATTTCGCGAAAGATTAATGCTTGTAACTCCCGAGCGTTATTAGTATTTGTCTTTTTATAGATATTGTATATGTGATTTTGAATCGTTTTCTCAGCAGTTTTAAGTTTGATGCTAATCTCCCGATTACTTAGTCCGAGTAATAATAATACTTTTAAAATTTCGATCTCTCTAGGACTTAAGCCAAATTTCTTCTCTATCAGTAAAAAGAAATTAGTACCAACAGGATGTAATTTAATTGTTTGTTCATCCATAGAATCACATACTCTACTCCATCTCTGATTCATTGAAAAAGCATACCAATCATAAAACCAATAGCAACTAAGCCAATACGATAAACCCAAGTAAATAGCTTTTGCCTCTTCATGTTCTCACCCTATTCTTTTGTTACTTTTCACTATATTTTCTACTGGCATAAGCTATTAAAGCGAAAAATATTGCCCATAACAGAAGAAATAAAAGGGTCAACATGTAATCACCCCATTCAGACCTGTTCATCAGGAATTTCATAAATCCCTTTTACCCATTCGGTGAAATTCTCCGTTCTTTTTCTCGAAAAATTTCTACATCCCTATAAATTTAGTTTACATGCACTTAAATCCATTGGTATGTACGGTCGCTTCGATCCGCTGATAATAGTTTACATTGACCACTGGGTATGAATGATTCGATAAACCAGCAGACCTCCACGTAAAATTTAGGCTTGTTTGTGACGAATCTAATTTCCCTTGCATATCCGTCTTTTATCATCATTTCGCAGATGATCCTTGCACTTTGAATACCACTTTGAAGATAAGTCAATATTGCTTTTTCCTGCCCATACGTTAATCCATTTTGTGCATCATTTTCAACCTGATTCTGCTCAAAAGTTGTAAATAAATCAACTTCCTTATTTTTAGATTTCTTCGGAGCCGCAGGTGGCTTTGTATCTGATCTTGTATTAATGATAGGTTGATTCCCAATAAGTGCCTCATTGATTAATTTTCTTATCCTAGCAATCTGTCGATCTAGTAAGGGCAATTGAAGGTCGATGTGAAGCTGAATGTCCTGGGGTAGTTTGATGTCTGAGAAAGGCGGCAAGGATAGTTTGTCAATGGACCAACCAGCTTCGATTTTAAGTAGAATCTCGTCTAATTCTAGGTCAATCATCGAAAAACCACTCCGGATCTCAGATACTGTTTTTGCATCAATGCCTGTATGCAGCTCCAAGTGATCAATACCAAATTTACGTTCTTCGCCGGTTTGCTTATTAATAACATGGTACTGATAACGCAGGCTTCTTCCGCACTCACATTTTAAATCGGATGTCACTCTGCCAGCATCAACATAGCCGACCAGGATCCAAGAATCGACTAAGTGTTCAATATCTTCAAACGTGGCCCCTTCCGGAACGCGCAACCCCTTTTGAGAAGCAATGACATTAGCAAAAACAGTCCTTCTTCCTCTCTTCATTTCATCTTTCAAGAAACGAACTTGCTCCTCATTTAAGCTACTTAAAATCAAATCTCGTTGCGCTTCGGTCAGCTTCAAAACAATCCCCCCACATTCCGGCATATTTTTACGTTCCATGATCTCCTTCTTCATCGCTTTTTGCGATTAATCGGGTATCGCTTCTTTCTCCTATCCGCTAATGGCTCGTTAGAAGTTCTCTTTAGGTTTGCGTGGTATTCACACATGGTTGCGGTAACTAAGCGCCCCCCGCAGTAAATGCAGACTCCAAGCGATTTGCGTTTCGCCCGGAGATTTCTCATGGCTGCTGCCGGGTCGAACTTTTCATTCGCTCTATTTTTCATTCTACTCCCTACGGCTCCATATATCGATCCATCTGAATGACCGGCTGATTGATTGTTGCAGCTGCTTGATCCAGCATATTGTTTTTTAATTGCTGGGTCAGATACGGGGTCTTTTCTAGCCGAATATTATGTATGTCCTCTCGGCCTTGGATCTGCACCCTCAACGATTGATTTCCGTTCTTTGTAATTAGTTGATACTTGGACACCGGGGAGTTTAATATTTTCGCATCTATACTCGTTGGATTATCCATAGCCGGTAGGCCATCGGTTTTTTTTAGAAGATCCTTAAGCGTTGTCCCAGGTTTCGGCTCGATCCACTTCTCATCAGGCGCTTTTTCTTGCTTTGCAGTCTTCCCCTTATCCGGAACGTCAGCAAACGTGAAAGTGATTTCCCTATCTCGAACCGGTGTAATAATTTTCTGGAACACTTTAACAAGGCCGTCAAGTTTTTTCGGATCATCACTTTCTTTTACCGCGGCCATATATTCGTTTTTAGGAACACGCGACCAATCAAGTTCATGCCCCGCAAAATTAGACAAAACTTGGAAGTAGCTACGAATTGAACGTCCGTTCCCCTCTCTGAAATAATGACCGAAGTTTACCTCTTGGTAATAATAAGCAGCCTTCTTAGCAAAAGCATCCGGGGAGAGGTTTTTTAGAAAGTTATCTTGCTTTAACTGGCCAAAAACATAATCAGCATGTCGGTCAAACTGCTGATAGTCGCAAAATTTGAACCCATTCTTTGCAATGTTCACTGTTCGAAGTTGCCCAGCGAAGGGATAAACATCCTGGAATAGATGCTTATGTATCGCCTTTAAATGCTCCAAGTCAAAGCTCCCTTTAATTGGGATGATATCCAATTCAATTTGACGGAGTGCTGTTCGGCCGCGTTCAAAGTCGTGAAGTACCTTTGGATCCCGAATATCAGCTAAGTTAACTAATACGTCCGTGCCGGGATACGTGTACTCACTATTCATTTCCCCTTCCCCTTTCCCTCGATAAAAGCGCGGTTATATTCCTCGTCGGTAATTTCTCCGTTAAGACGTTTAAGGAGTAATTCCTTTTCAGATTCGGACAACTCCGCATTTTCATACGCCCAAGATCCATTCATCCGTCGAAACGCGTCCTCGAATTGCTCTCTTGAAATAGACCCTTTATTTTGGTTTGCCATGTTCTGCAACTCCCTTAATCGTATTTATTTGATTAGCCATATCTGCGGCTCCCTGCATCAAATTTTAGCTTTGCTGGCTCGATCAATAAGCTTTTCTGCGAAATCCCGGTACTTAAAAGCATATTCCCAATCCATTTTTTCAATAAGCTCGGGAAAAGGCCCATTCCTTAATGCCTGCATTCCGATGTTTGATGTATTGACTAGATCGACAAAGTAACACAGCTGCATCAAGTCCTTGATTTCATCGATAACCTTATCTTGTATCAAAGTCACAGGCTTATAATCCGCACCGTTCTTGATCTTTGCCATAAAATGCACTTCTTTATAAGGCGGCGTTAAATGAAACTCAAACATTTTGATCCGCATGGAAGAAGAAATTTCATAGTGTAATCCTTGCTCGTCGATCCAGAAGAAGATCGAACCATTCTCAAGACTCTTGTTCCATCTGCTAATGCGATGGGAATTTTCAGTCACCAGTGAATGTAGAAAGTCCCTGGATTCGTACAAGAGAAGGTAATCATCAGTTGTGATTTCGGCAAGGGGCAAGATTCGCCTTATAAATCCAAACATCGCATTACTCCCCCTTGGCCTCGAATTATAAATTCAATGTTTGCTGTCGCATTATTTCTTGCGCGCGCTTTATAAGCTGTTCATTTTGCTTTATAGTCAATCCCGAATAAAATTGCTCGAACATGGCCAGTAAGTAGGCCGCAGTCTCCACTTCTGTATTTGATTTGAGTGTTCTTTTCACTTCGGTAAACTTGTTTTTAACCGGTTGATTCACATCCAACCGCCGCCGAGCATCCAAATTTTTCCCCCTCCATCAATGGCCCGTAAAACAAATATTACGGGCCGTAAACTAGCTTTAATGGACCAATATCGACAAATTAAATTAACGTCGTCTTGTACCCAAGGTGTAAAAGATGATGTACGTAAAGAAGATGATCACCACCAGCCAACCTATTGATATGCTTCCTATATTCAGCACAGGGACCGTTTGCGACATGAACCCGATTACCGCATCTGTCAGCTCTTTCAGCTCTCCGATGCCTTTATCGAAAGTAGACTTGAAGATTAAGTAGAAGAGGAACAGCACAACATCCAACAAAAACACCATCCCGGCGATCAACATACGTTGACTATCCCGCCTAGAGGTCATCGGGTTATAATCGCCAAACCATTCCGGTTTTAGTATTCTCGTTAGTGAGAATCCCCCTATGCCAAGCGACAGCAAAAACGATGTGATGAACAGAAATAACACGGCACCAATCCTCCATTCAGCTTTAACGTTCCACCCTATTTCTCGTAGTTCTTGAAGTGCCGCTCCATCGCCGCGAGACTCTTATCAATGTTTTCGATCCATTCAACATAATTCTCGCGATTCACCTTCAATCGCTGCTCATAAGTCTTTTTCCCCTTGGCCGTAACAAACCTCTGGCTCCCATTCCTATCATCGAAGAATAGATCCGGAAACTTAATCTGTAGATGGGGCAGAACCTTGTAGGCCAACTTTTCATTAGCCATCCCTGTTTCCCCATGCTTTTTCAGTTCTTTCGCCATATCTTCTACATGTTCCCTTAGATCATCATTTAAAAGCAGTTCAACACTACGCGTACGCTGCTTTTTCGTGGGAACACTCGGAGTCCCATAAACCAAATTTCTCATGATCTCAAGAGCATGAACCATGCTCTGTGCTTTTTCAAATTCGCCGTTCGGTCCTGTAACTTTGATAAAACCGTTTGGATTATTTTTACTATGAGGGACGCGCCGGATTGAGAACCCATACTTATCCGCAAATTCTTTGGCTCTTTTTTCTTCTGCAGAAACAAATCCCATTGAAAATGCCTACTTTCATGCGGTAATTTAATTACTGAGCTTCGTACCAGCTTGCTTCTATATCATCAAAAACTTCTTCTTTCCATTTTTCAAACTCATTTTGAATGGTTGCATTCGGTGTGTCTGCAGGATATTCAAACTCACCCCTGGCCACAATATTGCCATGCCGGGTAGAAACCTGAAACATAACTTTCCGTACTGGCGCTTCCGGTGGATCTATCTTCTTCCGGAATTCTCTGTATTCCCTACCGTTCAAATTACGCACCCTCTTTCAGCTGCGTCATCTTTCCCAGGTTCGGATCCGCTGCAGCTGTAGCTTCCTTCTGCTTTCGTTTAGCCAGATATTTCTCGATGGCCGCCATATCATACTTATCAAGCTCCTGGAACAGCTTAAATTCCGGATAAAGCTGATTGTTCGCATTGATATGGTTAACGAGTGCATCACGGCCCTGTGTCTGCAGCATTTCCGCGGGATCCATACCCTCCGGCAAACGAGCCACCGAAACCTTGATCCCTTCATTTTCAAGCAGCTCTCCGGTAAGCAGCGCGCCTTCCAGACCGCCTTTGTCGCCATCAAAAATGATGACTGCTTTATCAACGCCTTTTCTTTTCAAGAGCTTGGCATGGACCGAAGTAAATTTCTTCGCACCGCCCGGATCCACGCCATTATCAAGGCCGTGACTTTCCGCTACGAGCCGGTCAATAGCTGATTCAAAGATTTTGACGATCTTCTTTGGATTGATTTTGTCTACGCCGCCCAACTGGTCGCCGTACAAGTACAAATGCTTTTGACCAGCTTTGCCATCGTCGGTTGCCCGGCCATACAAATCAACAACCTTCCCGTTCAAGTAAACCGGCAGGATCGCACGATGAAAATGAAAATCCAGCCCTCTGTGATTGATCAAGCGCCACTCCGTCATCTCATCTTTCGTGAAACCGAATTTTTCAAGGTGTTCCCGGAGCGCCCGGCCGCCTGGTGCGTAACCGGCATTGTGCTTCTTCAAAACACTCTCGCTAATGCCGCGCGACAAAAGATATTCGAGCATCCCTTGCGCTTGATAAAACTCTGCAGCCAGCTTCAACGCTTGCTCTTTACGCCGCTTCGTTTCGCTAATGACCGGATCCGCATCCGGAATGTCAACGCCGGCCTCTTTGGCCAGAAAACGGATCGCCTCATCGTAAGACTTCCCAGCATATTCCCGCAAGAAATGAATTGCATTCTTCCCGCCCATTTCTTTCGGCATACATGCATTGCATTTATAGGTCTGCTTGTTCTTGTCGATACGGCCATGATCGTAATTATCTTTTTTATGAGTGCAGCACCACGAAATATAAAAATCATTCTTGCCATGGCCACGTTTAACGTCAATGCCGTGCAATTCCATGAGCTTTGTAAGGTTCACACTTTTCAAAAGATTGTCAACAAACTCGCGTGTATATTCAATTCTTGCCATGTTAGTTTCCTCCCTGGGCTAATCTTGCTTTGCTTTTCCGTTTTAAGTAATTAAAGGCATCCTGGTCGTTTAAGATGACTTGTTGGAAGTCGCTCGGCATTTTACCGGCCTTTACGATCATGATGTACGGATCCTCATTGAGCGCCGCGGCCAATTTAATGCAAGTTTCTTCGGATGGAGGTTCTTCCTTCCCTCTCTCCAATTTGCTAATATACGGAATGGTTACTCCAGCTTTTTCGGCAAGATCCTTTTGCGTTTGCCCGCTGGATAATCGACACGATTTTAAATACTCACCAAAGCTCATTCGAATTTCTCCTTAAATTTGCGTTGAGTCACAACTAAACTTCCTAATAAAAGTATACCAAAAATTGCGTAAAAACGCAACTTTTTAATGGGAATATTTGTTCCTAAAACCATAATAAAACGCTTGATTTTACAATATTTTCCCTTGCCTTAAGACGGAATCCAGGATGAAATATAATGCCTTTATTGCCCCTCGTCAGACCCTTCGATCCTCATGATATTAATTACAAAAAGAAAAACAGGAAACCCCAAGAGGCTCCCTGTTCTCCGCAAAACAGTTATATATGAGCTAGAACGTATGTCGCTAGTCCGACCGTTCCTATAGTAGCAATAAAAAGGATCTTCAAATCAAGATCATCCCACTTATCGAGTTTGTATAGTTTATTAAAGCAGCTTGTAACAATCACGTTCTGTTAGGGCTGGATTTTCAAGTTCTCTTTCTATTAAGGCTCGTTTAAGAATACGGTCCACACTATACCTCCTCATCGATAAGGGTTAACCTACAATAAGCAGCTGCAGCTTTTAACCGGCACAATCTCCGGGCGACCTGGCCGAACAACTCTGCTCGAAACCTCATTAAAGCGAAAAAAGCCCTGTTTTCACAGAAGCTTTTTTCATGAGTGATCTCACCTTGCGGTGAATATTGAGTATGTAAAACTTATTATCTAATACTTTAATTTAATACTTTAATTTAATACTTACAAATCAATAATATCACGAAAGAACGTAAGTATCAATAATAATTCACAGTTTACTTAGTTCCACACCAGCTGCCGCAGCTGCTTCCTGAAACGATTCCAGTAGCTGTCCACCTTGTTCCATCATTTGCTTAAGCAGCTTCTTATACTCATCTAATTCGGCAATTTCGTTTTTCAATTGTTGCACCTGGGCATTCAAACTCTGTATGGAGGAGTTACGAGCCAAAGCCGCATTTTCTAAAAGCGCTACTTCATGAGCATGATCGATAAGAGCGTCTTGATACGTTGGAAATAATTCGATCATATAAGATTCTAGCTTTCGGATAAGCGCCGGATTTGTAATAGCGCCTATGTTATTTGTCATCCTCTTTTTATCGATCCATCGAACGTAATTCATTTGAATGCCGGTATTGAATTGAAATCCATCTGCTGCAGTCGCGTCAATAACGCCGGTATATCGCCTACCATACTGCTGCGAACTGCACGGGGCAACAAAGATTGAAGTGACATCGTTGATAAGAACCACACAAGGATGCTCAAACATAGGTTCGTGGCCAAAATTTGTTGCGCCGAGATCGGCCATAAGAATCGTACCTGGAGCAAAATTTGTCGTTCTGTCCGGTTGTGACAAGCTATTCAGCCAGCGTTCATGAAAAATAGTCCAATGGCCAAGATGATACGCGGTGAGATCCGGAAGCTTGTCCATCAAATTCCACATTTCCATCTTATACTGGTCTGAGATAAGTGCATTCGACCGCCCTGGCGATGTTTTAGCCGTTTGGGTCTTCGTTTCTCTTTTAATCGATCTGTTATCAATGGTAAAGATAGGCTTGTCCTCCTTTATTCAATTGTAGCGGCCATATAGCTTGCCACCCAGGCACGGAGGACCATACCCCAGCTAGTTCTTCCGGAGGCTCGTTACGATGCGTTTTGGGCAGCGTAATGAGTGGAAGAACTGTATCAGTCATGAGGCAAACTGGAATACCGCAGCTTGCGAGGATATGCCGGGAAAACTCTTGACGGATGCGCGGGTATGGTAACATCCTGACAGGTGGCAAGTGCCGAAAAAAAGGCCGCGGGAGCATCCGGCTTGCCGGATGGTGTCCATGCTATTAAATACATCGTAACGCAAGTTCGGATAAGAAGGCCAATGGAATCTACCGGGTTTTTGGCGCTTGCGCCCTAGAGCCGGTGAGTCGCTTGGACTTCCCGAACGGACGAGCTGGGGGATCCAACTTTTTTTGTATAACTTAACCCATAAGTTTGCCGTTGGCCAGCCAACCACCCGCAAAGTATATGGCGAATTAAAGCCCGCCTAACCTTTAGGGATAATTTTTTCTAACATTCCTTGAAGATGGTCATGCTTAAATAGTTCCATTTTCATAATTTCATCGGCTTCTGCACACCACCATTCCCAATTGATATATAAATCAATTTCGCAAGAATGGTGGTCATAAATGTTCTGTCCGGTAGGCTTATTATAAAGTTCTTCTACAATCATCTTAATTTCTTGTTGACTCATACCATAGTGCATATCAATTTCAGAAGCATGGAATTGGATATGTGCGATAAGGAGATCCATGGTATAAGGTTCAATTGTAGAGAACAACTTTGTTTTCCTGTCCTCTATATTGTAAGTATGAGTAAGATGATATACATAAACCGTATCAGAATAGAGACTCTTCTTTTGAGAGAATTCGTTTAAAAGCTGTCTTTTATTTTGTAATTGCAGACCCCAATACTCCTCTACTTCTTCGTCATCAGAGTCATTATCTTGTACACTTAACACTACATCCTTCCAATTCTCATTTGAAAATTCATACCCCTTTAGTTCCCTTTCAAAAGAGAAGATTCCAAAACGATTTATAATGTTTTCCTTTAGAGAAATATCGTTAACTCTAACGAACGCAGGAATTGACAGCTTCGAGACGGAAATATGACCTTCAATAAGCGCAGCAAATGATATGTTTCCACTGTTTGGTTGGTAAGTAGTCATAATATCTATTAGCTTTAATAAATGACACTGATTGCCCATTATGTATGCTAACTCCGATCCGATCACTTCTATTATTAAAGCATGAACCGAATCAAAATCATCCGATTTATCAACTTCATATTGCGGCTTAAATGTACCCAATAAAATTTTTAAATGATTTCTTTTGTTCATAAGGATTTGTATTTCGTTTTCGTGAAGCTCCAATATCTCCATCTCGTTGGCATGAACAAGTCGTTTTCCCTGGTTAAATTGGATCACTGCATATTCCATTAATAATTCACTCCTTTTTTGATGCGCTTATGGTTCTTCCGATGAAACGGGTTCGAACAGTTAATACATACTTTCCTTGAAAAAAGGGGCCGCAGCTGCAGCCCCAAAGGATGAATGCTATTCGTTGGTTTCACGCCGAGCAGGATTAAAGTACAACGTGGTGTCGCCCTTGATCTTGATCAAGACATCGACCGATTCTGTATGTCCATTCGACCAGGTTGCGGTGAACCTGAATGTGTAATTCCCATCGGTTAGCTTCTCGTTATAGTCGTTGTCTACCATTCTTCCAGACCAATTGATTTGATTTCCGGAAGAAAGATTCACAGCAAAAGGAAATGGCGAACGAGTAACGCGAACCGAAGTTGCTTTCGTACTGGATGTGCCGGTATCCGTTGTGTTGGCTCTCAGCATGAAAGCTTCACCGGCGACGAACATATCAGCTGTTCGTGGATACTCCGGATCTCCGCTTACCTCACGGTTATAAGCCTGCCGCAATTCTTCGTAACGGGCGGTGTGTTCGACGAAACCGATAATCGAAAGATCGCTTACCGCAAACGTCTTTGTGATCGTATCAGATAAGCCGTAAGGATCCGTCACCGTGAGAGTCGCCGTATAAATGCCTTTTATAGAACCTGGAATAACGACATTCGTTGTTGTGGCCGTGGTCGTTACGCCATTAGGATTCGTTACCGTCCAGGAAGAAGTAACAGCATCCCCATCCGGATCCCACGAAGTATTTGTAAGAGTGACCGTATCACCTTCAAAGGCCGGTACCGGCGAAACGGTAAAGTCGGCTACCGGTGGCCTATTGGTCAAGAAATACTTTACATCCACATTCGACGGCGCATTAAAAGCATCCCACGTTTGGATCGTCATGTAATAGGTAAGACCGCTCGTCAAAAGGCCATTAGGAATATAGAACGAAGTGGCCGACGACGAAACAATTCCAGTGTCTTGAATAAGGGCGTTATTATCTGCCCGGTAAATCTTTAGCTGGTACTTTGTTTGTACATCTTTTTCCGGATCGCTGTAATTCCAAGTAGCCGTAAAAGGCGGCGTATTCGCACTCGGATTATTTATATCCGGCCCACTTGGATTCGTCAGCGTAACGCTCGGACTCAGGTTCACCACATTCAGGCTCCCGGTCGCTTGCGCGCAAAGGGAATGGTTATTACAAACGACTTGACGCATTCCCCAAAGTCCAAGTATGTTCGGTCTAAATGTCCAATCTTTGCTTGTAGAACTTTGATATTCGCTCCCCCCTGGCGGCGTTAAATAATAAGCATAGCTTGTAATGTAACCGCCCTTATTGGGGTCACTAGCCTTTGAAATCACATTCACCGTATCGATCCTAGTCGCCGGATTCGGTGAAACGGTAAATCCAGGAATGGGTCCGACATACGGGTTAATATAGATGTTCATTGTAAAGACTTCCGACTTGGCACCCAATTGATCCACGACATAATGCTCCAGCGTGTAATTACCGCCCTCTGAAAAGAATGGCGTAATCGTAGAAGTTGAAAATTGCTGGCGCTGGCCGCTTGGAGCAGTCAACGAAAAAACATACTGCAAGCTGCTGCCGTCTTCACTATCCGGATCGTAAGCGCCGGATGTATACGTATAACTCATATTGATGAATCCGGAAGTCGGGCCGCTCGCTGTGGCAACCGGCTTTTGGTTAATAACACTAACCGGCTTCATCGTAGAAGCAGAAACGCCGTTTCCATTCGTTGCAACAAGCTTAATTTGCCAATTTGGACTCACTGCGTTTTTCCCAAGCCCAAGGCTTTTAAAAGTAAATGTCGGGTTTGTTGCCGTCCCTAAATCGAAAGTGCTTGCCCCGTCTTTAATAGCGTACCAGTGATAGCTTACCGGGCTTCCATCAATATCCGGGTTCGGTGTCGTATTGGTGATTATAACTTGCTGATCTCGCGTATTTGGATCCGTAACGGTAAAAGATGGTGCAGGGCCGTGTACAGCCAATTCCTGTATCTGCGTATAAGGAGCAGACCACAGACCAACCGCGTTTTGAACAACTTCGGTTATGGAATAATTTCCTTTCGGATCGATTCCGGATCCGCTTGCCCAATTGCGAAGATTATCAACGCTCGGGGTCGTGGCTCCACTATATATTTGCGTTCCATTCTTTATGACCGACCACGTACGATTCGTTATAGCCAGTCCGGCCGGATCGTACGAACGATCTGTCAGCGTAAAAGTGCCGTATAGATAAGCACTCGAAGGGTTCGTTTCAAAAATTGCAACGGGCGGTAAGTTCCCGCCGCCAATAGCCTGCACGAACGGATCCGACCAATTATTCTCCATATCCCGGACTTTGAGCTGAATTAAATAAACGTCATTCGGGTCTATACTCGTTGGCTGGCCACTGTTCCATGTCGTTGATTCAACTTGCCGCCAGCTCCACTGCCATTCCTGAATGCCTCGATTCAGCTGCGATAGATGGTCAAGATCGTAGGAATAATCCCTGATCGTTACATTGCCGCCGTTATCGGAAGTAGCTGTGAACAAAGCGATTGGCTTGCGATTCACATAAATAATCATCTTCGATTTATTATCCAGGCTCCAATACCAAAAGTTAGTAAACCGCCAATCATTTTTCGGATTATCTTGTGCTTGATATTGGACAATATACTTGCCGACTTTATCAAAACAAGAAATAGGCGAAGATACATATTGGCCGGAGGTACTGATGATGCCTTGGTTATTTTCGAAGAAATTCGGTTCATGTGTAATCAGCCATCGTTCAGCATTCTTCGGGTCGCTCTCCCGATCCGAATAGCGTACTTGATAGTCTACACAGTCATTCAGCAGCAAATAGGTGGAAACGATCGAATCATTATTTGCTTTCGTGACAATCATATTGACCAAATTATTCAAAGCCGCATCCAAATTGCTGTTATCGAAATAAGCGCCATTATTATTATTTTGGGAAATTAAAGTCAAATACTGGCTTTGATTTTTCCCGTTTCCTAACCCAATGAAATTCACAGAATTCGTTATAAGCTTACTTAAAATACTTGCACGCTTACTTTTTTGAGTCAGCTCACCAATGTAATTATCGCTAATATCTGCAAAATACCGTGCAGCCCCATCACGCCACCCTGCATTCGCTAGCGGTACATTGATGGAAAAATCGTCGGCCATATTGGGTTTTGCCGTCATTGTAACTCCCATAGGTGCCCCATTACCAACACTTTTCCCAATTAGAAATTTTGGGCTATCCCCAAGAGCTTCAATAGGAATACGATCTACAAGTATAGTTCCAGTTAAATCATCAAATACCTTAAAGAAATCTCGATACTTTGTAACCCAACGCTCCCCCCATAAGTATACAGGGTCATAGAGAGGCGGGTAACATCCACAACCATCATCGTAATCAGGACTATATTCACCCGTTGGTTCCCAATGATCGAAATATTGATACCTTTCTAACTCTTGATAAGGTTCCTGATACCTTAGAACGGCTTTATCATCAAAAGTGTAAGTGTCTGGAATATCATTGGCACCATTAGATAAAATTGTTGCTGATTGATTTCGCATATTAATTTTTACATACAAATCATTTTGTTGTGTCACAGTAGGTTGACAAGAGTTTTGGTATGAATTTCCAAGATATCCGCACCATATATACGCCATACCTGTATTACGAGATAACTTATACGGCGTTACTTTTGTATTTGAAGAGAACGATCCCCCGAGTGTCCCGGAACCAAATGGGCCACCATAGGTTACTGAGGATTGTTGATATACCTGCCCATAATACGAATACAGAACCGACCCATCCGCTGACGCATCAATGAAGTAATCATAATGAATAGAATTACTTAATGTTCTTACTATTGATGGGTATCCGGTTGAATATTTATAGAGATAAACATTATTCAGATATTTATAGTATATTCCATCAACAGTATCTCTTAAATTACTTGGCGAATCGCCATTACCAGTCGATGTCCAAATAACAGAATACGTGCTAGTTTGAGGATAGACCACAATTAGTTTTCCAGTTGTGCTTTGTCCGGCAAGCGAGTAGCCAGTTACATAAACGTTTCCGTCACTACCCGCAATCATACTTACTCCGCCTGCCAATCCAAATGCATTATATGCGTTGTCCATAATCTTGCGCTCTGTTTGCGTGGACATGTCATATTCATATAACATTGAGGTCATGCCCGTGCCATATTCTTTTAAAGCTATGTAATACATCTTATTGTTCGGACCAATACTGACACCCTTAAAACCCGCATAAGTGTCGCCATAATCATTAACAAGTCTCGTTCCATCATATACCTTTGTTTCACCAGTCGCATAATCATAAGAGGCAACCTTATTGTACCAACTACTACATCCGCCATAACCATAATAAGATGCACATTCTCCAGTGGAAACCATATAATAAAACTTTGAATCTTTCTTTTTTGTCGAAGGATTCACCTGAATTCGGGCATCAATATTATTAGCAGCAAGTGCAGGAGTTAAAATACTATTCGCCTTAGCCTGAACGGTTGAAAGACTGTACTGCGTATTGTCCAAATTCAGAACAAGGTCAATTTTTTTCTTTTTGGTCATTCCGAAGCTGGTGATCGGTGGTACGTTATCCACGACGACATCCGTTTCTGTATTCGGTTTCGGGGTCGCGTAAACACTTGAAAATGTAACCAGCAATATAAGGATTGTCATAAAAACGGTACGGACGAACTTCTTCATGTGTCCTCCTCAGAAAGAGGGAGGGACTAAGACCCTCCATGTTATTCCCACGTATTTGAGCTTCGATAATCACTAGCAGTAATAAATTGCGGAATCGTCGGTTGTCCAAAGCTTTCGGTAACTGAGAGCATTATGCGATATTTACCGACTTGATTTGTTACATAAGTTATATGCGTACTGTTGCCGCTGTTAATGAGGATTGGCGTTTCATCTGAAAATGACCCGTTATTATTTGTGTCATAGATAATGTACCAATCTCTTTGTGTGATCGGATCCCCATCAATTGAATAGCTCCGATCCCAAATCTCTATTGTTGCTTGATTTCCATTGTTTGGGTCACGGAGAATCGATCCTACGACATCAAAATCAGCGATGGGTTTATAATCCGGTGTGATAGTCACCTGTCGAGTAGTTGTATCTGAAAGATTTTTCGTATTTGTTACCGTAAGCGTTAATTTATAAACCCCAGGATTCTTGAAAAGTATATCGTTTTCAGTACTGTAGAATGCGGTGCCAGGTTTAATGTCGCTAACCGTCCCGCCAGAAACAGGCGTTATACTCCATGAATAAGAATTGATCGGGAACATTTCCGGGCTACTGCTACAGGAACCGTCTATAGTAATTTTCCGATTTTGCTTTAAAGTCCCTGACTTAATATCTATACATGCTATGGGGTAAGGTGGCGTAACTTTAACCGAGCTGGAAGCTGATGCCGACATTCCTTTTTCGTCCGTAATGGTTAAACCTATGGAGTTTGTCCCCTCGTTAAAGTAAACAACCTGGCCGCTCATTTGATTTGTCAGTTTATTCGCACTGCCGGGCGTTGACCAATCAAACTTAGTGATTGCTCCGTTTGGAGAATAGCTGCAACTACCTGATATCTGCAAGTAATCTCCCGCCCGGACAGTTGGGTTATTTCGAATACATGCTGTTGGCTTCTGCAGTGGAATCGGTGGATCCGGTGGCGGTGGTGGTGGAACAGGCTGTTGTGTAATTTCCACCGATGTATCTGCGGGCGCATCCAAGTAATATTGTGAGCCATCAAATTTGCAGTTTTGCCCCACGCAGTTTCCTTTAAAGAACACATACACACGCGTTTTAAAATTTTGAGTATAATCGGCATTACCTACGTCACTAGCAGGAATCGTAAAGTTATGAGAATCTTGGCCAGTTAAAGTGCCATCCCCCTTAATTTCCGGAGATTTGTAATCCTCAGACGGATCATGGTCCGGTTCCTTACGCTGATAGATAATCCAATGATCAATTGCACCGGGATCTACCGATTTTGATAAGGTTCCAATTGTCGTTACGGCCACCGTTGTATTCGGATTGCTCGGATCGAAAACGGTTGATCGTGGTTCTGCAATAGCTGATGCCGTTAAAGTCCAATCCGGTGATGGAGTGTATTTGAATGAAATGCCTCCAGTGAACACATATTGGATGATTTGGGCCTGTGCTTCTACAGCATAATATAGATTGACATAATATCGCCTACCTTCAACATCCGGACCAAAACCTATTCCTGGTGGGCGTGATGCATCATTTGTGATATCAACAAATTGCGTCCTCGTTTTATCAGAATCTTGAATACCCGGAATATTCCGACCGCTAAAGAGATATTCCTTATCATAATCCAGCTCGGATTGACCAAAGGAGTCGGCATAAATATCTCCTCTGCGCTGCGATAGAATTATTGAGCTGGGATCAATAAACAGGTTTGAAGTGGAGTCTCTTGTGTTGTCTATTCCAGTTTTTCCGGCTTTCACATCAGAACCATCAAACCATATTGCCCCCCTCGGACTTGGTAGATCAGGATGTGCATATGTCCCAACCGACATATCCGGTGGGTAAGCCGAAGGGTTTGAACTATCTGTTGCATTGTATTTAATTGGTGGCGGCTGACAAAAACATGATCTAAGCCATGTGTTCTTCTGCCATGCCCGTCCCCCTACATAACGCCAAATATCATTGCCGGGAGCAGTCTGAAACCTCTCTTTGTACTCATTTAAAAAACCGTACACGGTTCCGATGTCAATTCGCTCTGTAGTACTTGAATGAAGAGTAACAATGACTTTCTTATTATTCTCATCATTATCTACTTTTGTAATTGTGACATTATTATTACCAGTGAATGAAAATGAAGATTCGTCAATGCTTAATGCATCAGTAGGATATGGAACTGTAATTGTTATATCCGGGCGTTCTGAAACTTGAAGATTTTCCGGTATAGCATAATTAAACAGGGATGCATTCTCATTCTCTGCTAATGCTGCAGGGGGAACGGTCAAAATTAGAAAGACTGACGCAAGCAGACTACGTAATATTCTTTTCATTATTACTTCCACCCTAATCAATAGTAGCTAACGGATAAAGGGAATCGATATTATCTTTCTCATAACCCTGTAGAAGAACATAAGTCAGTTTTTCATGATTCGAAAATGCCCCAACATTTGTTGTAAGTTCTTCCCCGGCTTTCAAATTCCACGCCCATAAATATTCGGTGCTATTTACTGTATCGTGAATAGATTTGATTCCCGGCTCAGCATGCAATCTGTTGCTTCCGGAGACCATAAATTCCCACTTTTTGATCCAATCTTTGGATGGATACCCTATGTCATCATCGGATACGTTTTCCAGGGTTACATTTGCCCACATAAAGTAATGTTGCGTTCCAGGATTACTGGATCCAAGCTTATATTCCTTAATATGTTCCTGTGCTTCCGGAGAATCGACCGGATATACATGAATATTATTTACCGTTACTTTGAGTCCTCGGCTTTCAATAGTGAATGGAAATTGCACTTTCGGTTTCAAACCAAAAGCAATAAAGTTATTGGTCGTATCCGAGAGAATATATACCTTATTTTCCTTCGGATTGAAATTTACTTCGGCCCCTAGCGCTTCCGCAATATATCGTG
This sequence comes from Neobacillus pocheonensis, assembly GCF_050477905.1. Lineage (NCBI taxonomy): Bacteria > Bacillati > Bacillota > Bacilli > Caryophanales > Bacillaceae > Neobacillus > Neobacillus pocheonensis. Next base: position 43,754 of record NZ_JBCNAD010000099.1, read on the forward strand.
CTGGTACAAACACACTTCCGTCCGTATTTTCAGCAGATGTATCCATATCGACGTTCGAACCGTTAACGACGATCTGATTTAGCCCTACGGTCACGTAAATCGTTATATCGCCCTTCTGGATCATAGCCTGGTTATTTTCCCCATTCCAGGATACAGATGCTCCCATATTCTCCGAAATGAAGCGTAGAGGCACCAATGTACGACCATCTCGATTGATGTATGGGGCAGCAACGTCCCCACCGGCCACAAATGGCTTGTCATCAACTTGCAAGGCAAGAGCCGACGAATCGGCACTTACATAGGTTTGAATTGTGCTAAAGCCGAAAACGGCAGCTGCAGCAAGCGCAATAATTTTCTTTTTAATTTTCATAAGAACACTTCCTTTATCGATTTTATTTATACCATCTCTTCCATCCCATAAAGGACGATATTGTTGGTTGTATCCGACAAAAATATAGATCCGCTTTTGTAGATCGTCAAAGTCCACCGGCAATTGCATTACCTTGAATTGCAGTATAGCAGCCGCAGCAAAAGCGATAATTTTCCTTTTATAAAGGACACTCCCTTTCTGCTTAATCATGATAGTGATATACTAATTTTACCATATACTTATATAAGTGTACATCAGTTTATATAAGTTGATATCACCATATATAAGTTGTAAAATGGAGCTGCTGGGGGTGAGATTCTTTGTCGGATCTAAAAACTAGGACACGAATTGGAAATACCGTTGATAACAAATTACTTGAGCAATTTAGGGATTTATCCGATAAAACACGTATATCGATGTCAAAATTACTGGACGAAGCAATTAAAGATTTACTTAACAAATACAGTCACTCAAAATCCGATAACAACAAATCGAAATAGGCGACTCCGACAATAAATTGGGAGCCGCCATTTTTTTATTGAGCCTTAACAAAGCTAATCTCTTTCGTGAGCGCTCCGTCTTCAAGGTATAAAACGAACGGTCCAACTTCTTCCGCATTAAGCTGATAAATTTGAAAACCCTCTATCTTTTCGCCTGGTTTTAAACTCCATTGCTTTATATACTCATTGTCGGACGATTCCACATTATATTCCGGATAAGATACATCGCCATAGGAAGCACTTACGAACCATGGAGAATCCGAACTTTCTGGTTTGGAAGCTAGGATACCATTCGAATTATTCACGAAAGAAATACCTGTTACGACGATATACTTCGTGTCCGCAGCCACATTGATATTGAATTTTGATACCCAATCGTAAAATTCGTTCGATCCTGCAGGGTAGATCCATACGTTATTTAAGGCTAACGAAAGCTTTGCCCCCTGGATTTTTACCGGCAGCTGCTTGTCCATCTTAATTCCGTATCTGACAAGGTTATTGCTGTTATCACTTAAAATGAAAATTTTACGTAGGTTTTCATCCCACTCTATTTTTGCCCCCAGCGCTTCGGAAATAAATCTCACCGGAATGAAGACGTTACCGCCCGTATTCTCAGCACTTGTATCCATTAATACATCAGAACCATTAACCGTTATTTTCTGTTGCCCAACCGTAACTTGAACTGTGGTGTTTCCCTTTTTGATCGTCGCAGTCTCCGTACCACGATCCCAAGAAATATTATCATCTGTGACACCAAGAGCATTTGATAAAAACCGAATGGCAACCATTGTACGGCCATCTTTATTTATATACGGTTCTGCTCCTCCTGCAGGAGTTGAAAACTCTTTTTCGTTTACTTGGAACTCAATCTTACTGTCGGATGCCGCGGCACTCGTTATGCCGGTAAAACAGATTAACAGCATGAGTAAGGGAATAATTTTTTTCATTTATCTCATCTCACTTTTATTAAAATGATTTATTGAAAGCCGACTTGACATTAAATTTCAACTTTATTCCATGTAGTTTTCAGCTGCCGCGGCGCTATTAGCCCCGAAATGAGGGATAATAGTGAAAGGAAATTGGATCTTTTCGATTGATTTTACTTCTTTGAAATTCATCATTAATTCGTATTCATCAGCTAATTCACAAAAGCTTTTAAGCAGATCCGGATCGAACTGGCCGGAACTTTTTTTAAGAATGGATATAGCTTCAACGTGACTTCTCTTTTTTTGGTATTGTCGCCCTTGATCGCGTATGGCACAGTAAACATCTGCCAACGAAGCAATTCTTGCCTCCAAAGGAATGTCATACCCTTTTAACCCCTCAAGGTAGCCGTTCCCATCGAATCGTTCATGGTGGTATTTCACAATATTCATTACGACTTGTGGCAGCCCAAACTTCGACATGAATTGAACTGCATCGTGAACATGACGCTTTATCATCATTCTCTCGGATTCATTCACTATTTTTTCGCCCTTTAAAATACTATCGGGGAATGTAATTTTTCCAAAGTCATGACTGATGCCTCCGAGATAATAAAGGAATGCATTTTTAGGATCGTGTTGTTTGCCAAGTAAATAAGTATATTCTGCAACCATTACCGAATGCATTGCCGTATCCGGATCCCTAAGATACAAGCATTCAAGATAGGAGGATATGAATAATACATAAAATAAATATTCTTTGGACTTCTCTATAAATTCCTTACAATCATTTGCTATAAGTTTCTGAATTTTGAGGATGTTTGCATTTATCATAAAAGATTTTTAATATGGCCTTGGCTCTTAAACCAAGGCCATACTCTCCTATTCAGCGGAATAAGACTTTGCTACCCGAATACTCTCTGTTTTTCCTGATGTTGTAACCGTTACATATACGATTCCTGCGGTTGTACCAAGCTGCGAAATGGTTACAGTACCGCTCGTTGCACCGCTTTGAACGGTCGCACTGCCTAACAGTTCATTTGTTACTTTTCCGGAATAAACTTTAATTACATCACCTGGGGTTAGTCCGAATACAGATACAGTATCTTCGCTACCTTCATTATTCACGACTTTAATAGCCTTGTAAGACGGTGGCGTTGTCGGTTCCTCTGCCCCATAGGAACGAGATACACGGCCCGATTCTGCGCTGCCAGGAGATTGAATTGTATAGTAAATTGTCCCTTTATCCTGCCCAAGATTCGGAAGTTTGATCGTCGCAATTACTTTTGTCGCTATGTTTGGTTCAAATGCTGTTGCATGGTCCCCTTGTTCAAGCTGCATTTTGGAGAAGGAATACACTCCGCTTTCAGGATTGGTAAGATATACATCAACGAAAGCAGCATTCGCCGGGGTTAAAAATGTACCGCTTTGTGCAGTAGTGGCAGTAATCAAACTTGTCGTGTTCCCATTAGAATCGATAGCATCCACAACGATTTGACCGTTATGTTCTAAGCTGTAAGTATATTTCGTATTTGCGGCAACTTTGACTCGGATAGAACTCATCTGACGAGAAGCAGTCGAATACAAGTTCATAGTATAATCGCCGGTCACTGCAGCATTGCTGTGGATCTTCCACTTACTTAATGGTGGGAACAAGTTTTTGCTAGCTTTGAAATCCATCGGTTCGAACGTTGTCACATTTGAACCAAGCTCCAGCTGTGCGCTAGTAAATACAAATGTTCCAGCACTCGTATTAGTTAATTCAACTTGGACGTAGGCTGCGTTGGTTTCTGTTGTAAACGTAGTCGATATATTGGCCTGTGTACTTGTGTATTTCGTCGAAATTACTTTCTTATTTTGATCAAGCGTTTTGACGTTTACCGTACCCGCGTTTGGATTGCCTATCGAGAACGCATAAGATGTGTTCGGAAGGACACCCGCGTCATAATATGAACCTTGTCCGGTCGCGGTTGCTTTCAACGTAAGTGAGAAATTGCTTGTTTCAGTAGCGTTGCTGTCTAAATTCCATTGTGAAAAAGGTGGTAATTGGTTTTTACCGGCTGTTGTAACAGAAATCGGCGTAGTGGAAGCATCTTTGTATAAGCGTATAATATCCGTTGCATTAACGTTATTAATTGTAATGGCATCTCTTGTACCATCTGGATTTGTAATAATTTTTACATCGTTGAAAGCCGGTGCGCCCGATTTAGGTTCTGCAACATATGATTTTGCTGTACGCTCGCTTTCAGGCATCGTCCCTCTTGTAATGGAGATATAGGCCACGCCTTCATTTACTCCGAGCTGCTGAATTGAAATGACAATGCTATTTTGTCCTGCAGTAACAGTCCCTGTTCCAATTGGCGAAGCATCCATTTTGGAAGAGTAAACCTTAACAATATCACCCGCGTTTAAATTACGAAGCGTAACGGTGTCATCAGTTCCTGTTAAATTATTTACAATCGTAATGTTATTTGCAGTGATTTGGGGGGTAACGGCTTCTCCAGCATACGTCTTAAAGGTTCGTAGGCTTTCTCCATATGGTGATCTCGTTACGGTTACGTATACAGCTCCGGGAGAAGAACCTAACTGATTAATGGTGACTACGGCTGTCGTATCAGCTGCCGTTATTGTTCCCCTCACGGTCGTATCAAGCGGATCCTGGTATACTTTAATAATGTCGCCAGGATTCACATTTACAATGGTTACGGTATCAGAAGTCCCCGGAGGATTATTAACTACGGTAATTTGTGATGCATCATATCTCGGTGTTGCTGGTTCTGCAGTATATTGTTTGGAGACTCGTTTGCTCTCCGTATTAGATCCGGATGTACTTGTAACATAAATTGTTCCTGCAGCGGTTCCTAACTGATTAATGGTGAAAGTAACGGCTGTCGATCCTGCAGGAACCGTTTTTGTATCTAGGGGGTTTGTTGTAGAAGGATCAGTATAAATCTTTACAATATCACCAGGATTCAACCCGGAAACAGTTAACGTATCCGGGGTGCCTGCTGGGTTATTGACAATCTTAATATTTGTAGTTAATGGAGCAGCGGTTTGGGCTGCTAAAGCCGTATTTACCGGAGTCATAACCCCAACGGTAAGAGCGGCGGCAAGCGTTACGGATAGAGCCGTCCTTAACAATTTATTTTTCAACGCGAGTCACCCTTTCGTATTTATGTTTCTTTAAGGTAACGGATATGGATATTCAAAAATGACGTTTTTGTAAATATACCCATCGTATGAATACGTACTATGCTTAACTGCTTTTGTTCGAATTTCATAAATAACTGCCGGACCCTTAATCGTTTTATTAATGCCATATTGCGAATTTACATAATTGTAAGGGAACGTCACACCACTTTGATCGTCGATATAATCCTCGAAAATAATTTCTACCGGATTTTTCAATAATGTATTAGGCTTTGGTGACAAATCCGGTTTAAGACTCATATTCTTAGCAAACGTATCTTTAAAGGCTTGGAGAGCCTTATCCCTTACAAAAACGATTTGGCCGTTTACTTTTAAAGCTGGATTAACTTGCAAGGCAGCATCGTGAGCTGCCCGATGCAAGCTGTATTTAGATCGATCATGTATAGTTGTATTCGAAAATCGATCGACATTATAAAATTGCATAAATATTAAGAGCAAACCGAGCGCCAGGAGTAAAAGTGTTCGATTCATTGATTTTCACCTATCAATATATTCACTCATCATTGTTGCATAACGAGTAATAGTTTTAGGTGAATTATCTGCATTACCAAACATATTCTGAAATATCCATAGAGGGGTCGCTTTTACTGTTAGCGTCCCTTCTATGTAATCGCCTCTCGGGGTAATCGTTGTGGTACCGACAAATACAATACTACTTTTCGGTACGAAAAATTTTTGATTCAATGTTACCTTCATTTCTTCGATTATTTCTGGCGTGAACCTCCCATTTTGAAGCGATGAAGCTTTGGCTATTCCTTGATTAAGAACTATTTCAACAGCATTGCTCCGGATGTTAAATAATTCATGAAGGGGAGGCTGAAATAAATAGATGATCAAGAAATATACTGTCAACATCTCGGCTAAAGCTCTTGTAAACATCGATTTTCAGTCCTCCCTTAAATAGCGATTGATTAGGATGGCATATTGATATTATTAAAAATATCTGATACTTGGACATTCATGCCTTTCAGTAACAACCAAAGGCCCCCAAAGATGATAATCCCAATCGCAAGAATCTGACCTGCAATACCCAAAAGTTCACCAAGAGTTCTATTAAACATGCTTACATCTCTCCTCTTTTTATTTTAGATTGTTTAAGTTACTGCCCATTGCGGCTATCATTTGCATAACCACATACAGGATATCTAGCATGTAAATAATTAACGGAATAAAAACTAACGTATTAACAATCGCGCTTGTACGCATCCTCCCTTTCTGACGATTACCTCTCAAGGTCGCAACATAAGAGTTTTCACGATTTGCAATTAGTTCATGAAGGTTTTGCTGATCCACACTATTAAGACCGGCAATAATTTTACATACCTCGATAGCTTCCTCGGTTCCTATGTCCCTTCCTATTATATCCATCACCGCGTTAATTCCGATCTTCGGTTGGCGTAACCCTTTATTGATAGAAGGCCGGATACGCGGCGTGTACTGCCGCAATTTACGTAAAAGATCAAGAATGTTTACTGTCTGGTCTTTGGATTCCTTTAGTTCATCCGTAATCATGGAATAAAGCAAGAACAGCTCTTGATTATTAAAGTATTCCTTTTGACCCTGATAGAATTTAAAAAAGGATTTCATTGACTTCTTTTTGGGGTTGGTGACGACTAAAAGAAAGATAACGGGTATAGCAAGCCCCAACAGCTTAGATACCATATCAAGTTCTGGATTGGTATAAATGCGGTAGATCCCGACACCAAACGCCAATAGAAATATGACGTAACGTATTGTCTGAAACTTTTTTGCATTTAACCCAAAGGGAGAACCGGCTACGATAAATTGTTTTTCTAACTCTTCTGTTATGAAGAAATCCTTAATTTTAAGATTCTGATATTTTAAGCGCTGCAGCAAAGATTCCTTACTTGGAAATTGATCCATATGAAAAATTTTTCGAAGTAAAAATGCTGCATATATATAAAGGAAAATAAAACCGGTATAGAAAATCCATTTTGCTATTTCGAAGTTCACGGCATCACCCCTTTAATGTTTTTTACATCAATGTCCATTGTATGCCCTCCTATTCGACCACATAATTCAAATATCCCAAATTAATAATCATTAGGCTGACGGCTAAACCACGCTGCCGCCAATCTCGCAAAGCCAATTGATATTACCGAAAGAATGAACATAAATTGTCCAGCTGTTGTTTGAAATTGGTAATGCAAAATGCTAGTATCCGAAATGTTAATACCAAATGCTATCCCTAAAAGTGTGCCGGGGAATGCAACAATATGAAACCAACTTAAATACCACATATCAACTTTGTTACCCATTTCTTCTTGAATGTCTTTTATATTTTGCTGAATTTTCAAGTCAAGACGAGTCAGTGTATCTCCTATGTTTTCTTTCGTTTTAAGAGCTTTAAAAACGGACGCTCCAAGTTCTCGCGCAAATGATGTGTTAATGCTGTATACAAAACTTTCTATAACCTCTTTCAATTGCTCATCTTTCACATAGTTTTGGTCCACACGCACGATTTGGGTAATATGCTTTTTGAAAATAGGGTATTCAATCTCCTTGTTTACACTGGATAAAATGTTACGCATTTGGGGATTGAATTCACTACTATACTTGGATGCCAACATGCCGGTTAAATCAGCTAATTTATACCCGCTTTCTAGCCGGATCTGTCGCAATTTCAAACGATGTCGGAAAAAGTTCCCAAAAACGAACAATAACCCGAAAAACGATCCAAAAAAATATGATTTTGTTATAATTCCAAGCAACACAGTTAGGATTCCGAATGATGCTCCATGGAAGATAATAAAACTTTGAAGCGCAGTTTCCTTTCGGTAATTATGCTTCGTATGCTGCAGCATTTTATCCAGGTCACTTGCCCATTTTTCAATGAATGTAGCTTCTGTCTCTATTTCTAAATTTTCATTTTTAAGATTCCTGTTTCTCAGTTTGATCCTTCGTTCCAAGGCGATCTTATCGTTAAGCGATAAAATGGATTTCTTGAAAAGCAGCCACATTCCATAACAAGTAATGATTCCCGCGATTAGGTAGATTACGTAACTTGTAAGCACATACAGCTGCATGTTATTTCTCCTTTACAGAAGTCTGCATCAGAGCGAACATTTTTTCCATCGCCTCTGCAGTACGCTGCTGGGCCTGAACCAATTCCTCCGTAGCCAAAGCTAACCGGTACTGCGGATCCGCTATTGCTGGGTTGAATATCGTAACGCCTTCGCCTTCCGGAATAGGGAATTGATTTTCTAGTTCCTGGAGAGTTTCGACTACAATATCTGCCCATTTTTTATTGATTAATCTCATTTCACGAAGTAATTGCCCGCTGAGATCGCAGCGAAATTCGTATTTTTCGCTGATTTCATTAAACCTCATGATTTGATGAGTGCTTATTTCACCATTCGAGCGGTTATAACGTATTTCCTGAATACTATTTAGTCTCTTTTTCTTTTCTTCATCTTGCTCAAGAAGGATGACCAAATCCAAGTATTCAGCAACGCGTTTTTCTTCGGCCTTTTGGTCGGAACCTTTATTGTAACGACATATAAGCCTTGCCCATTGTTCCGGGAGCGTTTCAGGCCGCCATAGATGCGTTGTTGATAGAAAACCTTTTTGAAGCTTTTCACACATGATCATCGCACCTTCGGCTTCATACAGCCGAACCTCCTGAATGATACCGTAATCGGCATCAGTCCGAAGCGCTTTTTCAAGTGCATCTTCAAAAGGAGTCCCCCGCGTTACCATTTCAATAAATTTCTTATTCGGATTGTCTCGGCTAACCCCAATTTCGTAATCTTGTTCAATACTAATTCCTGTTATGTGATCTTCACGTTCTTTTACTATTCCTTTTAAAACGGTAGTTTTACCCGTTCCCATTGGCCCTGCGATAACGGTATTGCAATGAGTTTTTGAAATGCCTATTAGTATGGGCAGAGCCACAGGGTCAAACAGCTTTTTATCGATTGCAAGTTGCTGCAGACTGTGACCTTTTGTTAAGACTCGTCTATAGGTAATGACAGGCCGAATCACGCGCGGTTTAACAAGAATGGATACACGTTCACCTGTATAAAGATCAAGCTCTAATGATGGATTCTGTTCGTTGACTTTTGCATGTTCTTTTTGCGTTTCTAATCCCCGAATAATCTTTTCAATGACGTTTTCGGATTTCAATTCAAAAGGCATAAGTTCGAATTTGCCTTTATCGTTATTAAAAATCCAAATTTTGTTGCCGATAGTCTGCATCGCATAACTCTCGGGGTATTTAATCCAACAAGCAAGCGCGTTCCATCCGTATAGCTCATGAAAGATGGCATGAGTCAGATTACTGTACTTCCGCTGCTCATCGATTGCAAAAAGATGGATGTCCACGTAGTATTCGGGAATGATTACGTCACGGATCTTATGATTTGTAAGAAACGTTTCTATTTTTTCAAGTATGGTCGTTACGTTCTCTGCTTTACCTATAATGGCGAATAGTTCAAGATCGATAATTTCATTTCCCTCTTTGGTATCTGCTCGGGATTCAAATTCCTTTTTCATTATTTCTCCAAATTGCGAGCAAACCTTGTCGAAGCGATCTGTGTTGATATTACTTACAAACCTTACATTTTTTGAAAAACCCTCTTCATTTTTTTTCTGTTTATGATGCAATCCTTGTTTTTTACTAAACTCACTTACGTTAAATCGTTTTATCCTCGTACTAGATTCACTCAATCTTAAACTCCCCTTCCGAAACTAAAAAACATTTTACGTTTAGGCGCGGGTTTTTCGAGTGCTTTTAATGGAAAGGTATAATAATCACTCAATGCATCAGCAACGCGATTTATTTCTTCGATATATTTTCTATCTTCAAATTCGAACAAATTTTTACGGTACTCAATTTTATAGAAGTTATTGTAGTAAGCCAGGTTTGCCATACATGGCAGCTTATATTCTTCCTGCAGCTGCTTATGCGTTTCAACGTCCGGAGTCGTATACATCATATTGCAAATCATCCATACATTATTCGCATTTTCCAATTCCAAACCAATTTCACGCACTAGGATTTGTTCCTTCAAGCGGATCCAATTGTCTTTTGCCTGTTGCCTTTGATTCGTTTGCACCAGTAAAAAGTCACTTGCAAGAATCCCCTGAACTGCAAGCGGAGTGTCAATATAATGCCCTGCATCTATAAGAACGAGATCAAATTTCTGCTTGGCAAGCTCAATGAGGTATTCAATTCCTTCTGGCGTATAAGTATAAATTTTTATAAAATCTCTGTTACCGGCTAAATATCTAAGATTTGGAGATAGTTCATCCATTTTATCGTAGAGGTCATCGGCGCGCAGATAATTACTATCAAGTCCCCCCCATATTTCGTCCAGGTACTTTCCCTTGTAATCGATGAAAGAAACACCAGGATTGAAGCCATTAAGCCCTAAAACACCCACACGAATGTCGCTAAATTGGGTTATCTGCTTTCCTAACATGAGCAAAGTCGAAGTAAGTCCGACCCCGCAGATTGCAGCCATTCCAGTCACGACATGGCTCGTTACTTTTTGTGAAGCAAACAATGATCTGCTGATTTCATCGACAATTTGTTTGATCGAGCGGAATGGAAGAATAACCTTGACATTATGTGCTTTACACATACTTTGAATTTTTTTAGCTTCCAAAATATCTTCTTGGATCGAGAGGACGTAAAACATTATTGATTCAGGGTATTTTACTCGCAACTGAATGATATCTGTAAGTTCAGCTTTATCATCCGTTACAACAATGAGGTTATCCTTACCGTCTTGAATGTCATCGGATAAATTTACACTTTGAACCGATGTGATACCATTCATTCCCTGAATCTCTTCAATCAATATCAAATTGCTACTAATAACAAATGTGATCATGTCGCACTCCACCTATCTGTAAGTAACGATAAATTTATATCCTCTGTTGCCAAGATCAATTATGGTTTCACGTTGCTCTAAAGTTAATATAATCTCAAATCTACTTACTGGCCCGTTAGGCTTTTTCCGATCCTCTCCAGATTCCACTTCTTGGTTATTGCTCATTTTAGAGTAACTAACAGCAATATCGTTTAATTTTTGGAGTATATCCGGAGAAATCTTTTCTTCATTTTTCCCCTCTACTGCGGAATCTTTAGAATTTCTTGCGGAACTTGCTGCTGTTGCATCTTCTTTTTTCACTGGCGAAAGTGTAACATGATCGCCTCTTAGCAAACTTCCTGGGGTAGATAAGATCCAATCATTTGGTAGCGCCATATTTACTTGATTATTACCGGGGACGAGTTGATTCATTAGCAGCATATCCTCTGTAATTTGCTCCCCTGATCTAATTATTCGGGTTGTTTCTTGGCCTACAATCTTATTTAAATCCGTTACATTTTTTTGAACTACTGTCTCAGCTTTAACCGGGATTTTTTTTAAATCTATAGCCTCAATGATATGGCCACGTTGAATTTCCCGACTGGCTTGTATAACCTCCACCGTTCCCCATTTAGGCTCAACAAACTTAGTCCATACATAAAGAAGCAATACGCCAGATGACATGACAAGAGTAAAAAGAAATATTTGCACAAATCGCTTCATGTTCTAACTCCTTTGCCAGAATTTCCATAGACTTTTTTTCTTGTCTGATAAAATACTGTCCAACATTGATTTATACATAGAAATGGTTCGATTATCATTTTTATGAAGGTCTAAAGAAAAACTATTTTGGTAAAACGCTAGTTGAAAGTATGCGATCTCTTGTTTGCTAAACGTTGTCTTAAAATCTTCATATCTCCGATCATCTGACAGATTTGCTAAGACATTTATTTTTTTCATAATACCTTCATTCTGAAAGTAAGCGATTAGTTTAGTAAATCTGTCAAAATCCCAATCCGTAGTACAAGTCGTTACAATATGTAAATTTGATCTTACAAATTCATGAAAATATATGGAAGAACGATTCGCATTTACCAACTGACCCATATCGAGAACAATATATTCATAATTGGAGTAAGCTTCATCCAACCATCTATCGTTATTGCTTTGCTCCAAAAAAATATCTACGCCATTAAAGTTGTAACCGTTATTTAAATATTTTGATTCACCGTCTGCATACAAATGAAATGTATTTGGACTAAAATCCGGATCATTACGTTCCAGACAAGCCGTTTTAAATCCATCATTAGCAAGTGTTTGAGCAAGCTTTAATGCTGCAAGCGTGGATCCGGTTCGACGATCTGCGCCGCCAACGGCAATGATCATTGTTCCAATGATTCGATCCTTATAAATTACTTTCTCTTTGATTCTTGGTGGCGGTGGTTCTAGTACGAGTGATTCAATGTGATCCAAAATCGCACTATCGGGACCACTCTTTATTTCTTTTTCCTCTTGCCTACTTCTCTTTTCTTTCTGCTTCGTTTCTTTTTCCTTAACATTTTCAACAGTAGCGCCGGTGCTAATGTCCCAGCGGGCCGCATTCGCGTAAGAAACTGGAACGAGCAGCTGCTTTTGAATTAGATGAGATAGTGTTTCTTCTTCAAATTCACTTTCCTCTTCTTCGTTTTCGTCATCGTCGTAGCTGGTTTTCGGTGCAATAATATCCCATACTTGTAGGCCAACAAGCGCAGCAATTACCGGATCTCCTGGTTCCCGATCCGGAGCTAACAAGATAATTCGTGAATTTCTCGAAAGTCGGAATTGCTTTATTCCTTTTATTAGGGAACTTTCATCCGTACAAGTTATATCCAAGATCAATGTTTGGACGTTTGCTTTTGCCGCGGTTTGGCAGTATTGCAAAAACGTGTCTGATGAAAAAGTCCCTATTTTCTCATAAACGACATTTTCATCTTCAACAGCATGTCGGACATCCTGCGCGTACATTTGGCTTATTAACAGTCCAAACAAATTCGACCATCTCCTAACAAAATATTGCATAAAACGACAATTCTAGTGCATAATAAGGACTACTGGATATATTAAACAATTTGATATAATATACCCATTGTTAGCTGATTACCATATGCACTTTGACCCATTTTTTACTTCTACATATTATATCTGTTTTCAGAAAAAATGTAAATAAATATCTGTTTATGGAAATAACCTTAAAACTTACTTAATAATTATAAAATTTAATTCCATTATGCTAATATTGATGTTATATAAGCTGACTAATATAAGCTGACTACTATGTTATATAAACCAACGATAGGTGATAATGTGAAAATCGGGAGTAAATTTAAAAGAATAAGAATTGATAAAGATATGGTAATTACTGATTTAACTAAGCTAACGGGGGTATCTGTATCAAGTATTAGTGAAATTGAAAATGATATAAGATCCCCAAGGTTAGATACCATCGAAAAGCTTTGTTCCGCTCTAAACATCCCCATCATGGAACTTCTCCCAATCGAACATCATATCTCGAAAGAACGTTCTTTAACTAAAGATGAAAAAGAGTTTGTAGAACTAATGCACCACATGTCACCGGAAGAACGGGAACAATTAATGTCTCTACTCAAACTCTTATTTCGTGAGCGAATGGAAAAAAGTAAAAGAAAGAAAGAAGTAGGGGATGAAAATTAATATCCCCTATAAATCCCAACTTGCAAACCAGGAATATTGAATACCGAGCCATACTTTCCTTTAATATATCGAAGGGATGCAATTGTATTATCGACCGGGTTATAAATATCTTCATGCCCAGGAAGCTTGTATGCCTTAAACGTAGGCGGCATGACTTGACACAATCCTGTTGCATGTTGGAAGCCATCCAGCAAAGAATACCAAACGGCTTGCGGATTGTAAGCTTTTGGATTTCCCGAACTTTCTTTCATGACAAGCACTTGCATTAACTCCATCCATGATTCATCGATGTCCGGATCCACTCCATGCACAAGCGCAATAGCCTCCCTGATAGCCTGATTTATTTCTTCCGGTGGTAAAGCCGTTTCCGAAGCCTGCAAATCAATTGTCATATAGCGCCGAACATCCTCTTTTTGTCTACTCGAAAGCCCCATGAAGTCCATAGCTTCATCCAGAGAACGTTGAAAGAATACTTTTTTATAATAAGAACAATCATGACTCTCGCCATCGTCACCGGTACAAGATTGTTCGACTAAAACTTCCTCTTCATAAATAAATACATCTTTGTAAGTGTATGCCCTTGACGCATTGGACTTATCAAATCTTTGTTCTAGTACAACCGCTTCAATGGCCATGATTTCTTGCCATTTTACATTCAATTCTGTCTCTTGATTCATCTGTTTAGCAGCTTGTATATAGGTGTTATACTGCGAATCCGAAGCCGCTGGAATATGAAGTAAGGCAACGGCCGGAGCAACGACTACGACAGCCAAGAGAGTAATAGGAATCATAATGATGAGAACAACCGTTTTAAAAAGTTTCTCCGGTGGAACAAAGGAGGCCAATACCTTGACGGCTTTGGCCGCAACAACTGGCAGAGCCATTATCGCCCGCCTGCCTTTCCGAACAGTTCCAGTTCAAACGGTGTAGGCTCAACGTGGACATGCAAGCGACGATTACCAGCGACAAGGAGTGCATCACCACGATTACCTTGCTGTAACGCTTCTTTTTCTTTTTCACTTAATGACATCATCTTTGCCAACGCTTCTAAATCTTTATCCCCCTGGCCCATCAAAATTTTATAAGTCGGGTTATTGATCAAAGCCTCGGCATACCGGCGAACGGATGGGTCATCAAAGTCAGCAATGTTTTGTGTAATTGTCATTAGACCGCCTTCACGTTTCCGAATCTGTTTATTGACATTCCGGAGCCATTTAAGCGGCTGCGGCACTTCGGGATCGGCCAGCAAGTATGCTTCATCGACACCCAATAAATCTTGCTGCATACGGTCTAAGTTAATTTTATTCCAAGCAAAGCTGCAGACATTGAAAAATTGTGTACGCATAATTCGTTCGTCAGCAGATAAAAGGGTATTAATGTCAAGCACGACAAAATCGGAATTCATGTTGGTATTCGTCGGGCCATTCCAAAGGTGGCTATCTGCACCAATGGCAATCGGACGAATTGCCATTGCAAGTCGTTCCCATACCTCTTTTTGCGGTTCGTCGATTCGCTTTTTCTCCAAATAAATAAATACATGTTCCATGATAGGCCAGTCATCTACACCAACCAAATCAAGGTTTGTTTCCCAATAAATCGACTTTTCTGCATATACCTCTTCTAACGCTAATTCAAGGTAGTTAAAATCCAAAGGCTGTAAGCCATGGCAGTAAAGACGGAAAAAGGTTCGAAGGAACTGAAAGTGCATGGCCAGGTTCCCTCGGGAAGCTATTTCCTTACTTATAAGACGGTCATCGTCATCCTCGTCGTCATCATCTTGCGGCGTATCCCTTGCTTGCAGGGGATTGATTCTCCCCTTCGTTCCCCCACCGCAATCAATCCATGCGCCCCCAAGCTTTTGACACATATGCTTGTATTCACGTTCGGGATCTACCATGATGATGTTGGTATCTTGACCATATTCGTTCAGTATGATTTTTTTGACTGTTGTTGATTTACCAACCCCAGGCTTACCGCTTAGGAAAATATTGGAGTTTGTACGACTTTCGCCCCGATACCACAAATCTGCCAGCACAATACCGCCAGCTTTATCCGTACCAAGCAAAATTCCTTTCTCGTCCTTTAAACCGCTATATACCATCGGATAACCAGCTGCCACACTCTCAACCGGCATGTTCCGGTAGCCCATTTCTTTTATATCAGGGTCTAGGATCCCCCAAGGTCCCACTGTTTTTAAAGCTTGTTCTTGCTTAAATAAAGGAGTTCTCGCCCGCATACGCATACCGGAAATTGTGGCTTCAACTTCCTTTGTACGGTTATTTAACTGCTCCATATCAGCAGCAGCTATGAGGATAACGCAAACCATGTTCGCTACATTTTGTTGTTCTGCGTCAATCTTTTGAAGCAATTCTTCGGCAAGCTTTTTTTCGTTTTTAACCCGTTCGATTGCACCCGGATTCCCACCATTAATAAGCTTCCCTTCAAGTTCGCCTAATGCGATGTCAATTTCCTTCTGTAGTTCATGCCGATCAGAGGAATATACATGGTAACTGAATACAACACCGGGCAAGGTTGCAAGTTTCGACAACCATGCTTCTTCGACCTTTGGCGGGTAAGCATGAATGACGAGAACACGTTGGCATAAATCACCGTTTTGGATTGACCTGGGCTGAAAATCAATGCCCATAGGGCTTATAACATCAAGTAGTCCAGATAGATGGGAGCCGGTTTGTTGTCCCTTTTTCTTCTTTATGATGGTTGTACTCACATCTTACCCCTCCATATCGTAGATCGAATGAATGTAAGGGCCGGATCCAACCGGCGCTCTCTCGTATGCTGCTTGAAGAGGGTTTAAAAAGAGAAACAAGAGATTACGGCATTCTTGTTCTTCACATACATGACTCGGCAATTCGGCTGTAGATGACAATTTGTTTGCAAGTTCAAACGAACGACGATAGAGCTGCTTTTCAACCTTGGCGATCTCTTTGCCCTCTTGGATGTAAAGAATGTAATAAAACTGCCTCTCCATGGCTTCACCGTTGGAAGCCATGGAGGATGCATGTACAATATTGTTATTTAAGATCCTGCGTTTCATTGTATTTTGTTGTTTGTTCTTTTTAGCTTCTAAGCCAGCTATATAACCATCCAAATCCGCAGGCCTTGGGATCGATAGAAACTGATAATCATAGTCGATCCCATTCAAAACCTCATTCAACCGTTGAATTTTACGTCTTTGTTCGTTTTTGGATAGCAACGTAATATTGACTGGCTGTACCTGAACATAAGAGAGAAGATAGCCGTCTTTTCGATGGACATAGTAGTTATAAACATCATCAAAAGGAATCCATTTTTGGATCGACGGCTTATCAGTAGGGGCTTCTAACGTTGGGTTAGATACGGGAGCCGCCTTTTTTTCGGTATTTTTCATAAAAGGCATTTTCATATTTCCGTCCCTCCCCATGAATATAAGTATATCGGCGTACTCCGCTTTTGAACTTTCGTGAATCCTTGATAAAATCCATCAGGTTCCTTCCTGTTTTGGGATGGGACACGGATATGAAGAATCCCATCGCCCCAAAGAATGCAATAAGTATGACGCGAAAAAATGACTCAGTAATAAAACCAAAAAGCCAAAAAAACAAGAATCCGATTCCTAAACCTATAGTCGTAACTATGAGCTGCAAATTGCCGAAACCAGGGAAGTATTCGAATCGTACCTTTACGTTCTTAGGAATCAAGTACATAACAATTATGCAGCTCCTTTCGTAAGCATTTTACGCATCATGATCATGCTACCTGCTTGTTGTGCTGCTCCACCAGCTGTACGACCAACACCGGTTGAATGAACGAATTGGCGTAACCATTGTGGAGATTTGAAAGTACACCATAATACACCGACGAACAGGAATAGATTTACAAATTGTTCCCCAAAGTCGATTTTAAACAGCAAATAGAAAGCGACTTTTAGTAAGAATATCTGTAAAGCTTGTGTTAATGAAATCATGGCCAACTCTTTCCACCAAACCTCATAATATTGTCCGGAACCTGTAAGGCTTAATGCAGTAAGCGAACCGCCTGCAGCCAACGTAGCAAGCTCCCCGGCACGAATTGAAGTTTGAACGACGACAACAACCAAAATCACAACAGCTAATAAAATGGCAATACAAACAAATAGTTTAATATTATTGCGTGCGAGTAAACGCGTCATGAAAGCAATCATAAGGCTTGCGTTATCGTTGGTGACGGAGTTAGGATCCCCATTTAATTTTTTTTCGTCCAATCCAGCAATATCAGCTGCGAGTGCTACCCCAAATTTGTACATTGTTTTAACAATCCAAGGAACTGACATAATAACAGCGGTCGCATGGACGGTTTTAATTAAGAGACCTCCGGGATCCGCATCCGGATCACCATTGATTCGCAGGATGTAGCTTATGATAGCTTCATAAGATACCTTAACCGCCAAGATGGTTAAGGCTGTACCTTGCATACAAAGGATGACGCTACTAACAATCGGCAAATCCAAAATCTTCAAGGCTACTTCTGATATCTTCGGGAGCAGTATAAGCATCATATCCAATGCTTGTTGTGCAATCTGCTCGACAAGATACATGAATGCCATAAAGACTAGCTGTATGGCGAAGTTCATATGGCATTAATGCCTCCCTCTTATTTGTAGTAGTACATCACCGCTCCGATTATTGTCATTGGAATTTGACCGATAACAGCTGCTTTGATGATTTGTTTAATGCGCTTATTACGGAATGCTACATCACTCGGATCGCCTTCACCGATCATTTTCATAATGCTTTGGAAGCCAATAGCAGCCGCTGCAGCAATCGGGACGATGATTAAGATGTAAAATCTCACATCACTTAACAGATTTTTTGTGCCTTTGAAAACAGTATTATCGCTGTAAGTTCCAGTTTCTTCCGCGAATGCAGGAACAGTCGTTGCCAAAAATGCAAAAATAGCCAGGCAGCTAGAGAAATAAACCTTTTTCAAACCCTCAATAGTCTTGTTCATTTTCATCTTCATTGATATTCCCTCCGTTGTTTTAATCCACATCGTTCATAAAACTCGAATTTTCGTTTCCTGCTGCTACTTCATCATCCCCCGGTTTAGCTTCGGCAGCTAAGAAGTCCGGGACAAAAATCGGAACGTCCTCAATAACGAACGATTCTGCATATGGATCACCCCCACCTGAAATAAATAATTTGTCTGCTGGCCATTCTTTTAAGTCCGGCAAAGGCAATCTTGCCGGGAAATGCCGGATCCGAAGTACGAGCGATTGGTACCACGGCCAGCGCATGATTTCACCTTCATCAAGCAGCGCCCGACCAGTAAGGTTCGTTGAATAACCAGCTGAGTTATCATTTGCCCGAACCGATGTTGAAACGCTATCGGATTCGACGGTATATTGACCGGTTTTACGGCTTATGAATTTCGCCGTATCCGGATCGGCCGTAATAAGATAAAGCCAAGTCTGACAGTTACCAGTAATCGTTGAAAGTGATACATTCGGATATGCATCTTTAATTTGGCCGAAGTCCTGGACAATGAGGATCCAACGTATGCCACGGCCAAGAGATACTGTTTGTTTCGTTGTAAAGTCTTTGATCGGTGGCATATTACCCCACTCGTCGAAAAGCATATTTACGCGAACCGGCAAACGGCCGCCGTACTTTCTTGATTCGGCAACCAACTCTTGGTAAACCTGGTCGATATAAAGAGCTGCAATTGGATGCCTTGTCGTATCTTCATCCGGAATGATGAGGAACACAGCACTTTTTGTTCTTCCTACTTCGGCTAAATCATGATCTTGATCTGCTGTAAGGTAAGAAATTTCCGGATCCGCGAAAAGACGAAGTAATGCCGCTACGTTAGCGAAGAAACTGCCCCTCATCCTTTCAGGAGATAGTTTTGCTGTGGTATAGGCAAGTCTTGCGGGATGCTTTTTATCCAAAGACTTAATATACTCCGTAAGCGGCACATACTCTCCAACAGCGGTTTTTATCGTTTCCCCCAATTCGGAAAGTGTATGATACACAGAAGTCATATGTTTTTGCGATTCATCCGGAGCTTCGTTTGCAATAATTAACATCAATGAAGCAATTACAGACTCCGCACCGTCTGTCCAAATAGATTCGCCTGTTGATTTCTTTTGATTGGCAAACATATGAGCTGCGTTCCATGCGGCTTTTGTTGCTTGGGAAACGTTTTTATTCTGAATCCCCTTTTTAACAAGGTTCATAGGATTCCAACGATTCCCCCGGCCTGGCTGGTTAAAATCAAGGAATTTTACGTTATACCCCTTCGATCTAAGATAAGGAGCTGTACTTTCGTAAAGCTCTCCTTTCGGATCGGTAATAATCATGCTCTCCCCGGCCTCGGCCAGTTCCCAAATCGTAGGCTTAATGACAAAACGAGATTTACCGGACCTTGATGCTCCAATTAGAAGGACATTCGTATCATCACTGTCTAAATAAGCTTTTTGTTCTTCCGGATCCATCCCTAATACGATACCACCGCGTTTAATCGGTTCGTCAAAATGCCATACAGTAGTTGAACTTTCAATTTCGTCATCGCTTTGCCATCGGCTTGTACCGAATTGACCTTGACCCTTCGCTTCCGGCCCACCAACGCCATCGGTAATACGATTCTTTCGAGTGGGATTCTCTTTCCAAAACATCAGGGCAACCACGATGAGAATCACTGGCTGCAAGAACATCCAAAAGTTACGAAACTTAGAGTCTGTAAATAGTTTTAAAAAACCGGTCCAAGGTTTGACTTGTTCTACATACATCGATGCAGCACCCGGTCCGTATTCTTTGAAGAAATCCGGAAACAGTAAAAGTAATGGCAATACGATAACATCAAATAAGAAAATTAATATTAATACGACTACCTTTGATCGGCTTAATCGAAGGCGTTTTAGAAGCTTTTTCTTCTTCAATTTGGCATCTGCCCCTTTTGATCGGAGCTACTCACAGGCTCGCAATTTACAATCTCTTTCAATCTATAAGCTCGCCCCGGCCCCGATCTTCCCAATATAAAACCATGCCTTTCAACTTGCTGTCTTAAATCAATAAATATCGGCTTACCATTTAACTGTGTTCCCGAATAAATACCACGACCATCCATACCAACACCCCCTAAGTATCGTTTTACTGCTCGTTTTCTTTCTCCTTCTGACGTTGCATTTGCCTTTGAAACTGTCTTTTTTGCATTTCGGCTCTAGCCTCTGATTCCATCCGGTCTTGTTCTATAGACCTCCACAGGGCTTTCCAAAACGATTTTGCAATACTGCCTATACCGCCCTGCTGCATAAAACTCTTCCCATAACCATCTCCTTTCCACATCCAAGGAGCATCCACTTTTAAAGTATCGCAAAGATCCTTAAATTCTTTCTTTCCTAATACCGGATCTCGGCCCCAAGCTTTCATATCTGATACTTGCCGTTCAACCGTAGAGATAATTTTTTCAAGGCGTTTGTCATCAAGGTTCATTCCAGTTCGAGCATTCCAATCATTGACCATTGCGGTCACTTGTTCATGGTTTAGTCCAGCTGCAAACATAACCTTTGCAAATTTGTTGACAGTATCCTGTACAGTATCACGAACACCCATCTGCCTGGACATAACTTGGATGTCATCAGCTCGTTTTTGAAATAGATCGAGCCGATCCAAAACATTCCCATCCATGTTATTGGTTCTTCCTAGCCACTCACTTATTTCATGTCGTATCTTCGAAACTTCGCTGGTTTCGTTCTTAAGGAAAGTGGCATACATTTCTGCAGTCGATATCACTTTTTCGAGAGAATCTATTTTAGTAGTTGTCAGCTGCATCTGACGCAAAGCTTCGTTATATTTTTCTTTATCGAGGACTATTCTCTCTTCTGTGATCCATGGGTACGGTAACTCTACATGAAGGTTTCGAGTGATCGCCTCCCAGGTTTCTTTCTTTAAAAATTTCGTTTCAGCGGCTTCTATTTTACGTAATATTTGTCCTATATCTGAAATATTGTTTTGAGCCGCGAATGACCCCATGATTATACTGCGTTCATTACTTGGAACATTTAGCTGTTTTAAAGCAACCGTCATACAAAAGGCGGTATACCCCGCATCTGCCTGCTCCTCCGGATCCATCTTCCCGGATCTAAACGCTTCAATTACCTTATCACGTTCTTCCGGAATAATGATATTAACCTCTTCCGGCTCCCATGGGTATTCAGCTTTAATCCCTGCGTTCGATGTAAATTCCGTCCAATCTTTCTGTGTCAGAAACGTACTTTCAGATTCTTTAAGCACTTCTTCACTCACGGCTAAAATCGTATTTATTTTCTCTTCTTCAATCCCGACATTTTGGAAAACAAGACGAGCGTTTTTATCGTCCACACCGCTCAGTTTGAGAATGTTGGCGACGGTCGCTATCTCACTTTCAGTTGGTTTTTCGGTATTCGCCGGTTCTTCGTTGACCTTTGAAATAATTCCCTGGATATCTTCCCGTTGAAGTTTCAAGTCAGCTTTTGCTTGCCATTCATTAATGATCCTGGCTTGTCCTGCAGGAGAAATACCAAAGTTTCTCAATGTCTCAACGGATTTCGAAATAACAATATGTGCTTGCACATCTTCGGGTTTACCTATCGCTTTTGCAAACTGCTCAATAACGATTTTCGCTTTATCTGGATCAACAGTTAAAAATACATCTTTCTTGGATTCCGCTGCAGCTCTCAAAACAAGCTGCGATACACGCTTTTCCAAGTCATTCATCGCTTTCTCTTTCGCCCGTTGAATGTCATTTTCCTTAAAGGTGTATTGCCTTGTCATCCCTTCAACAGCATTGTAATAACGATTAACCGACTCTTGAAAAGATGGTTGCTGCAGGATCCACTTGGTTGTATTTGTCACGGTCTCTTTCACATTTTCAGGCATGTATTTAAAAGCAATACGCCCTTTATCCGGCATAATCATTCCCAGCTCTTGGATCCGGTTTACGATAGCTCTTTGATCTTCCGGATATAACTTTGGAGGAATTGGAGTTTTGGCTGCCCCAATACTCTCATTTTCAAGCTTAATTTCACTTTGAAGTTTCCGAATTTCACGGAGAATATCAACGGTGCTAACCAAATTATCTTTGCTTATATCGCGGATTAGATCGCGCATAGCGGTTTTCTCTTGGTAAAGTTGTGTCTGTTCTTGCCCGTATACTTCTTTCATGAATGTTTTTTTTACGTCGATACGCTCACCTTTACTTAGCGTACCCTTTCTTCGTTGCGGAACCTTCTCCCACAAAACAAGATGAACATGTGGATGGCCTTTCTCTTGATGGAAGGCTCCAACCCATCTTAGATTTGTCTCGCCTATCCCCATCTTCTGTGCTGCTTCTGGCACAGATGCCCTCAATGCATCTTCCCAGCTTTTCCGATCCGCAAGATCAAGTCGTTTGGCATCCTCTTCGGTTAAACTAAGAACAATTCGCCAAACAACCCCCTTATGCTGTTCAAGTTCTTTTTGAATTTCCTTTAAACCTGGTTTTTCCCCAAGTGAAGAAAATAGCCCATGAGAACCCGGTCTTTCATCAACGTATTTTACATGCCCGCCAGGTGTTCCAGGTTCAGAGTTATTTAACTCAACGTCGATCATTTCATATTCGTCATTCTCATTTTCTTGGCTACTCCGGTCCAGCTCCGCACCGGGTCTTGTACCTATGTAATTTATGTGCGCCGCGTTCTTCGCCTGATTTTTACTGGTTGGTGCATAAAACTTAATTTTACATATGAATGGGGCTTGGAATCTCCCGTGTTCCTGAGCTAATCTCTCGAATTTCTCACTCATCTATCTCTCCTGGCTTCTGACTGGTATCACGAACGAAAGCAACTGCTTTTACTCTTGCTTGTTCATGGATCGTTCGAACATCTCTTCCTAATTGGCCAAGCACTTCAACGTTCGTATACATGGCGGTTGCTGCAGCTATAGCAGTCTTTGCATTAATGGCGGCCAAACGTTTCACGGTTGGTTCATTAACCTCTGCAACAGCTTTTCGAATGGCTGAAAGAATTGGATCCATAGCGTCCAACCCCAATTCTAGTTTTGCAGCAGTACGTAAAAGCCTCCTGCACACATCGGATTTATTCTCCCCTCGCCTCACAGAGATCGCGTCGATCATGGCCTCCAAATCTTTCTCAAAGCGAAGCTTGTATGGTTCGCCAAGTTTTTTGTCGTCATCCATTGTCATTGCCCAATTCACCCCCTTTTGTAATGCTGTGGTCCCATAAAAGTAAGACATATTAATATTTTACCATATTTTGTGGTCTAGTAAAGGGAAATTTTAGGACTTTTGTGGTCCATATTGTGGTCCTTCTTACCCCCTATCTAGCAGGCTTTGCCTGCTATGTGTGGTCCAGCGCGACCACGCGCCTTATCCTGCATTACCAAACCCCCTCCATTCGCCCAGGCTCATTTCGGGTTTTTGGCACCGCCTCTAGGCCCGATTTCGCAATCGGTCCTATCCGCTTTTGCTGAATCAAAAGCGCCCACCGGATTATCCGGTGGGCGCTTTGATTCGCATTTACTCTTCGAAGATACATTCGACAATATGACTCCAAGGAAC
>NZ_JBCNAD010000100.1:0-1473 GCF_050477905.1 Neobacillus pocheonensis
GAAGTGAACCCCTTAAGTTGGACTACATAATCCAGCTTAGGGGGTTTTTGTATGGTTAAGTTTTCAAGTGAATATAGAGAAAAGGTTGTATTGGAGTATTTGAATGGAGGAGGAGGCTCAAAAGAACTTGCAAAAAAATATGGTATCGGTAGCCATCAAACCATACTTAATTGGGTGAATCATTATAAAAAATATGGGGATAAAGCATTCGATGTACGGAGTCCTCAGGATGTTTATGATGGTAAGTTTAAGTTAGAAGTATTAGAATGGATGGGAAGAAATAGAGCATCCTTACGTGAAACGTCCCTTCATTTTGACATAACCACACCAAGTACAATTTTATCGTGGAAGAGGAAATTCGAAGAAAATGGTGCTGATGCTCTGTTTAAACGGAGAGGAAGACCAATACAAATGACAGCCAACCATCATGATCACCAACTGGGGGAAAAAGAGGAATCCTTCGAACTTGAAAAATTACAACGTGAAAATCGTATGTTAAGGATCGAAATTGATTACCTAAAAAAGCTAAGAGCCTTAATTCAGGAACCCGTGGGTACCGACAAAAGCAAGTGCAAGTAGTCACTGAGTTAAGGAAGGAATATCGTTTGACTGAAATTTTGAAGGTCGTCGACCTTCCGAAAAGTGTGTATTTCTACTATCAAAATCATGAAGAAACCAAACATAGTAATCAGGATTTATTAAAGGAAATCAAAGCAATCAAAAAGGATAATCCAGCTTATGGATATAGACGCGTTCAACTTGAATTAAAAAATCGTGGATGGAAAGTTAATCATAAAAGAGTTCAACGCATTATGCAGGATCACCATTTACAGTCACAAGCATATACGAAAAAAAGTCGGAAATACAACTCCTATAAAGGTACGATTGGTAAAATCGCTCCCAATCGGTTAAATCGCCGGTTTAAAACAGATCGACCTTATCAAAAGCTTACAGTAGATGTCACAGAGTTACGCTGGGGAGATAAGTCCACAGCACACCGCTGTTATCTGGAACCAGTAATGGACCTCTACTCTGGCGAAATTCTGGCTTTTAACATTGACCTTCATCCTACTGTAAGTTTTGCTTTAAAACCGTTGCATGAAGCCCTTGAGGCACTACCTAAACTTCCTTATCGGACAACTGTTCATTCGGATCAAGGATTTCAATATCAACATCATAACTGGGTAAAAGAGCTTAAGGAACATCATGTATTTCAAAGTATGTCGCGAAAAGCAACATGTCTTGATAATGCAGCAATGGAAAGCTTCTTCCACCTATTAAAATCTGAAACAGTTCATCAATACGACTACCAATCTTTTGAGGAAGTCACTCAGGCAGCGGTTGATTGGATTAGTTACTACAATAACGATCGAATTAAAGAAAAACTCGGTGGTAAGAGTCCTGTAAAATACAGGCTTCTTACCACCGAGAAAGCGTCATAATATTTTTGTCCAACTTTATGGGGTCAGATCA
>NZ_JBCNAD010000101.1:0-6574 GCF_050477905.1 Neobacillus pocheonensis
ACGTACATGCGGAGACCGGACTATTATGCGGCGTTTAATGCGGGTCCGCGAAAGTCGAATACGCAATCGTTCGGTCTTGGACTTCTGTGGCATCCAAAAGGCGGCATCATGCTGTCCAGCCAGACGGAAGATTCGTCGTCATCATCGAACCGCGGATTGTCGTGGGGGACGAAGAAGTCAACGGCCGGCCGGGTATACGAGAACGGGAACGTGCTGCCGACATATAAGATCAACGGGCAGCCGATTCAACCGACTGTCGGACATGGTGATATTGCCCAGGGGAATATGGAAGTTCAGTACAACCTGGGGAATAACGGGACAAAAACCGTTACGTTCCTCGAGAACGGCATCTCGGTACAAGTCAATCACCAGGATGAATTTGTGGAGTACTTGCCGTTAATGATAGGGCCGGAAGATAGCGTAACGGTGGACAGCGGAACCGTCAAGGTCGTCCGCGGAAATGCGGTGCTGGAAATCGTCTTCGATAGCGGGGCGGAAGCCAATCTCGTGAGGAAAAGCTACCGTATTTACGACTACCGCATGCATATGCTGACGCTGCAGACGAGCGGCTCGTTGTCCTACACGATGACACTGTCCGCGATCCAACCGGACATGGCTGCACCGATGACGAGGGCTTCCATCGAACCCGGGGAGCCTGATGGCGATAGCGGCTGGTACACGACCGACGTCATGGTGACGTTGGACGCTTCTGACAACTTGTCCGGTGTGGTACGCACGGAATACCGCCTGAACGGCGGGGAGTGGAAGACGTACGGAGGCGCCATCGCCGTCGCCTCCGAAGGGACCAACACGCTTGAATACCGCAGCATAGACCGGGCGGGAAATATGGAGGAGACGCACAGCGTTGCTCTGCTGATCGACAAGACGGCTCCGACAATTAACATCGTGCCGGATCGGCCGGAGCTTTGGCCGCCCAACGGCACGATGGTACCGATCAAGATGACGGTGAACGCGGCTGACGGTATATCCGGCATTAGATCGGTCACGCTTGATTCTATCGTATGCAACGAGCTAGACCCCGAATGTATGGCAGAAGCGGAATACGGAAAATACGATACGGAGTTTCTGCTTAAAGCCGAAAGATCCGGGGGTGGACCGGGGCGCGTTTATACGATCACCTATACGGCTTCTGACAAGGCGGGACATGTGACGACCGGCACGTCCACCGTCACGGTTCCGCACGATAGAGGGAAATAATATTCGCGAACGGGAAAAAGGAGCAAGTTGCGGAATCCATCCGTCGCCCTTGAGACCGCTCATATAAGCGATAGGCTATTGAATGTAACGACTAGTCCAATACGACTTTAATATTCACCTAAAAATCCGCTGTGTTTAGCATTGAATTTGTTTGTGTGTGGGATTTAAAATTGAGGCGTCTAGTTGAAATAAATAATGGAAAAAAATAGCTGAAGTGGTTAATAATTTTCTAAGATTGAGTAGAACATAAGCACCATTGGGTTAAGCTAAACGGATACGATAGATTAACGAAGCAAGGTGCAGATTGCCGCTGCAGCTGCTCCTTGTTTTATTAAGCTATTGGGAGGAAAATTCAGTTTAACCTTTGCAGGAAATAGCAGCCTAATGAAGAAATTGGTAATATCATAAAGGGGGAAAGTAGATGTCATTTGTAAAAGTGCTTAATGAAGGTTACGTACGGCTTGTAGATCACATGGGATCCGATTTAACCGTTGTTAATGCTGCCCGTGTCTCATATGCCAAGGAGTCGTTAGAGCTTAGCGAGCGAGATATAAAACTCATTAAATTTCTGGCTCGTGAAGGCCATACATCACCTTTTCGTCATGCTATCGCACAATTTGAGGTGTACGCACCACTGATGGTCGCTAGACAGTGGTGGAAGTATGTAGTTGGTTCGGCTCATTATGAAGGCACAGGCGATAGTTTAGATGCCTGGAACGAATCGAGTCGCCGGTACATAACCGAAGAACCAGTATTCTATACCCCAAAAGCGGATGAATGGAGATCAAAACCCGAGAACTCCAAACAGGGCAGTGGAGGCATAATTTCCTGGGAACTTGGTGAGAAACATACACAGGAATTGTTGGAATATATCGAGCTAGGAATGAAAAAGTATGAGCAGGCATTAGCAGATGGAATTTGTGCTGAGCAAGCTCGACTGTTTTTACCCTCATATGGAATGTACGTCCGATGGTATTGGACCGCCTCCGTTCAATCGGTTGCCCATTTCTTGGTACAACGATTAGAGCATGATGCTCAAAAAGAAATTCAGGACTACGCAAAAGCCGTCTTAGAACTAATCAAATCAATTTACCCAATCTCTCTTGAACAATTAGTTTCTAAAGAAACAACTGGAACATTGACCTAACGGATACGTTAATTGAATAAAACAGCGGCAGTCTAGGACTGATATGCTCCCCATACGGTAGACAGGTGAAATAATAAAAAGCCTGCTACTGTGAGGGGAGCTTTTTCATGTCTAGAGGAAAATATAATGCTTTGGAGAAACTCGCCATTCTCGAAGAAGTATCGAATGGGGAAATTGGTTTTCTGGCAGCTGCGAAGAAATATGGGATTAACAAGACGACTTTAATGAAATGGCAGCGTCGGTACAAAACGTATGGATATGAAGGGCTGGAGCGCCGTACGCATCTTCAAAGCTACAGTGCTGAGCTTAAGCTCCAAGCGGTGAAGGATTACCTTGCGGGGGGATTGTCTCAGTACCAGATCATCGATAAATACAAGATTGCTAGTACGAGACAGCTTTTCAATTGGATTAACAAGTATAATGGTCATAGCAGCTTAAAAGCCTATAAAGGGGAAGCAAAAGCTATGACAAAAGGTCGCTCTACGACTTGGCAAGAACGGATCGAGATTGTCCAGTATTGCCTGACCAATCAACATGATTACCAAAAGACAGCGGGACAGTTTCAGGTCTCCTACCAGCAAGTATATCAATGGGTGAAGAAGTTCGAAGATGGCGGTCAGGATGCGTTAAAGGATGGCCGAGGGAGAAAGAAAGCTTCAAAAGAGTTAACGGAGGCCGATCAACAGAAACTCAAGATGAAGAAGATGGAGTACGAAATTGAGCGACTTCGGGCGGAAAATGCATTCTTAAAAAAGTTAGAGGAACTCGAAAGAAGGTGACGCTAAATCAAACACGACAGGAAATGATTTACCTTGCCATCCAAGCACTTCAAAAGGATGCATCAATTAGCGTTCAACTTCTATGCGAAATTGCAGGAATTGCGCGCTCAAGCTATTACAAGTGGCTAAATCGCATGGAGCGCACCTTTGGATACCGTCAATTAACCCTGCATATGCGAAAACAAACCAGAAAAACCATTAACCATAAGCGCGTAGAGCGGTTAATGAAGGTAATGGGAATCCAGTCTGTTATCCGGAGAAAGAAAAAGAAGTACACGAACGCCACGCCGCAGCAGGTGGCGGAGAACCTACTAAACCGTAAATTCCATGCTGATGCTCCGAATGAAAAGTGGCTCACCGATGTAACGGA
The DNA here is from genome assembly GCF_050477905.1 of Neobacillus pocheonensis. Lineage (NCBI taxonomy): Bacteria > Bacillati > Bacillota > Bacilli > Caryophanales > Bacillaceae > Neobacillus > Neobacillus pocheonensis. Next base: position 3,515 of record NZ_JBCNAD010000101.1, read on the forward strand.
ATTCAAGTACGGCAATGGTCAGAAAGCGTATTTGAGCGCTATTCTCGATCTTCATGATAAATCCATCGTCTCCTATGTATTAGGGCGTTCCAATAACAATCCACTTGTATTCCAGACGTTGAACCTGGCCTTGCAAGCAGCTCCAGAAAGCAGCCCTATGCTTCACAGCGATCGAGGCTACCAATACACCTCCTTGGGCTTTAAGAAACTCTTAGATGACAACAAAATGATTCAAAGTATGTCCCGTGTTGGGCGGTGCATCGATAACGGTCCAATGGAATCTTTCTGGGGGACCTTGAAATGTGAGAAGTATTATTTGCACACGTACCATACTTTTGAGGAGCTTAAGAGGGACATTGAGGCCTACATCCACTTTTACAATAATGAACGGTTACAAGCAAAACTAAACGGCCTCAGTCCGATGGAATTTAGGACCAAGGCCGCTTAATTGATTTTTATTATTTGTACTGTCTACTTGACGGGGTGCAGTTCAGTTCTAGACTGCCGCTGTCGTTTTGAAGCCAAAAAAAATGGCTCATTTTAACTGATACTGATCGTAACACGTAGAAGCCCTTTCATATGGGTAAAGAATCGCACCATGGTTTTCAAATCCTGTAATAATTCAAAAAACGTGCAAGACCCGCTGAAGCGATATACTATTTTTTCTTCCTCTCTACTGGATTCATTATAAAACAAAACATTCTTGGTTTCATTAAAGCTATTAACGTCTTTAAAGTATTTTTTTGGTTTCAAGTCCCTAATCATTGGTAGTTTCATATGCTCAAATGAAGCAAGTAGCCCCTGTGCTTCGAATGATGGAGAAGGCAGCAAATCATTAGGGAATTCATAATTAGATATCCAGTATGCAAGCGCAGTAACTTGTTTTTTCTCCGGTTGTGGTCTTGAATTGTTAGGGGCCAATAAATGGTGTTGTTCATGGTCAATAGAAGAAATTTTACTTAACCCAATCTCAATTTGGTACTGTCCCTCTTTCATCTCCAGCGAATCATGAACAGATTCAAGTAAACCAAGCAAAGCATATAAACCTCTTGTATTTAAAGAACATGAATGTAATGAATTAATTGGATATTCATAATTAGTCATCCAGTGAGCAAGGCCTGAAAGCTTGTCTGGTATCGATTTAAAAATGCGATCTAATATATCTTGACGTGCCTTTACCTCCGGGTCTGAGAGCTTCGTTATATCGACATCGACTTGATACTCGCTTTTCGTCATGTCAAGTGAATCATGAAACATGTTGAGCAGACGGATTAACTCATGACTCTCCATGACTTCTTCAACGCACGTCAAGAGGCTGCCTATGGGAATAGATATTCTTTTCTTATCTACGAGGGCCTTTTTTCTTTGTTGGATTTCTGGTAAATTTAAGCCCCATCTTTTGGTATATCTATAATAAGTAGCGATGCTGATTTCCCAAATGTTACACAAATGTTTTAATTGAAAAATAGTCAGTAAATGTGCCAAGATATCCTGTTTCTCCTCAACAGGCATTTCGTCAATCAAATAAATACTCGGGATCGGTATCATTAACCTCCTCCTATTCTAGTCTGGAAAACCAAAAAATTTTCAAAAATGAACTCCAGTTAATGAGACCCTCTGATGACGTCATCAGGTGTCCCATCATGCATAATCCATAAATCGTTGTTAATAGCATCATTGTACATAAACACGATCGTTGATGTTATTTTAATTCAATCTTTTCAATAAAAGTATAAACTTGATTGTTGAAAAATAGCACTGTATTGTTATATTTATTGGCGCAAGTGTTTATGAGGAGGAATGGGTGTATTGCCGTTCACAGACGATATATTACAAAATAAGCAATTCCGATTTAAATACAGACATTTATCTGCAGTAAGCTTTAAAGATACCTATCATTATCATCGAGGGATCGAAATTTTATTTGTACATCGAGGTAAAGGACATTTAGTTATAAACCGCAAGATGTACCCTTTGGACTCAGGATGCATTATTTTTATCCAACCTTTTCAGCTTCACCGAGTGCATTTTGAGGTCAGCGATCAATCACCGTATGAACGCTCAGTACTGATCTTTGAACCTACATCTTTCGTTCCTTTTTTAATGATGTTTCCACAGATTCATCGTTTTTTTGAACATATGTGGAAGGACGAGCTCTATAATCAGGTATTCCATATGAACGATGAGGATACCTATATCTCCGCCATACTTGAGCGCTTCCATAAGAAGATTCCTAACCGGAATGCAAGTAATGAGGTCGATATTGCAGCACCTTTGCTAATCAATATTCTGGATTACCTTGAATCCATAACTGAGGACAACTCTTTTCAAAGAACCCCACGTAAGGAAAGTCATGCAGAAAAAGTATTACAGTGGGTGGAAGAGCATTATAGCGAGCCCTTCGACCTGGATCGGTTAGCGAAGGAACTCCATCTGTCAAAGCATCATCTCTCCCATTTATTTCGTAAAAAAACTGGGAGCAGCATAACCGACTATTTAATCGCTCGAAGAATCAGGCAAGCTTGTTGGCTCTTAGAGACTGATTCTATATCCATACAACACGTTTGTTCGATCGTCGGAATACCCAATTTATCGTACTTCTGTCGTATATTCAAAAAAGTCACCGGGCTTACACCGAATCGGTACCGTAATAGTCATCTAAAGTAAATTGTATCTTTTATATACAGGGACAAGTTCTTGTCTCACGTCTACAAAAGGGTCAAGCTCTTGTCGTTCGTCCGCGATAAGAACTTGTCCGAATGCAAGCAAAAACCCGCATTCTATGCGGGTTTGAATCGGCTGTTCTTGTCGTCCGACACATATAACGGCACTCGGAAGCTGTCGGGTGTCCAGCGACACAAACATTTGCACTTGAAAATGCAAGCCGTGATGGCCGACATTGATTGCACTGCAGAGGATTTGCAGCCTCACACACCGTTTCTTATACCTGTCGTTGCCACAGTTCCTCTGAAGTATTATTCGCGTTTTTTTATTTTGCTCATCGCCCTCTCATCTCGTTGACCAGCCGTTGCATCGCGTTCTTCATGTCCGCCGGCGGAA
>NZ_JBCNAD010000102.1:0-313 GCF_050477905.1 Neobacillus pocheonensis
ACCAAAGAATTTTAATTATAAGAATTGGCTTAAAGGCCTGATTTAAAGACCGATTTAAAGATTGATTTAAAGATTTGTTTAAAGACTTATTTTTATAACCCTAGAAACTTAAAGGACTTTGATTAAAGGATTTTAAGGGCTGATTTTATAGGGAGAATCGAAGAAGTCGGAAGCATCGCATAACACCGTATTCACGCTGCGGTCGCTACGCTCCCTTGATCTGCCCGAGGTTTTTCAGAGATGTAGTATCAGGCAGATAACCCTGCACCGACTAACCGCAGTCGCGGCCGGCCCTATCGGGCCTTAAGTCGGT
>NZ_JBCNAD010000103.1:0-1005 GCF_050477905.1 Neobacillus pocheonensis
CTGCTTCGTTAGCTGAATAAGAAGTTCCTGTATTTATAACTTTTTCATTTCTTTATTTTTGGAACGTATCATTAATAATTTATCTGAAGCAAGTATTAGCTCGTGACGAAGGTATTCAGTATTATAAGAAGTTATTTCATCAACCATCCAATCATCTAAACCTCTTTTACCTTCAAATGCTGATTTTCTATTATCGCCATCAACCCAATATAAAAATGGATTATCAAATTCCCCTTAGTATTACTGGGATATCTGACAATCCATTTTGTTAATTATCGATTATTAAAATAAACGGATAATGCATCTCTCAAATTTTCGGTGTCTTCATTTGTTTTTATTACATAGTGGTCACCATCTAATGAAGAGGAAAAATTATGAATTCCTTGAATTCGTAAAAAGTCGTCAACATCTGAAAGTTTCTCACCAGCGTTCTTTAATGTTTTATGTCCGACAATGTTATCATTTACATACACTTCATATGTATCCTCATTTAATTTCACACCGTTCTGTGAATCTAGCTTTCCTCCTGATAGTGGAAATAGATAATTGTCATTCGGATTATAGGTATTCACCTAATTACCTCCCCATTCATTTTATATTGATACGTTTTCCATAGAAGAGTAAAAATATGCTTGAGCCGCCTTTTATACCTTTACATCATATACGTTTACTAAAGAAAACAGTTTATTTTTTACTTCCAATTTCTCATAAAGTTCGACATTTATTCCAAATTTTTTGTTTTTAATCTATCCAGAGGGACCAGCATTCTTTATTATTATTTATAACTTTCCATTTTTAAAACAAATACCATATACACCAAAAGCTCGATGATAATTCTTTAATTTCCCCATCTCTTTCACACTCTTCCACTTTATCTTTCTCCTTTATTCTGATTGTTGTTAAACTAACCTCCCTCAATAAAGAAAGCGAAATGTCACGATTTCTTCGTTTTTCTTAGATTTTCATAGTTGTTTATTTACTAGTAATTGCTTTTTAGGTGGGTAA
>NZ_JBCNAD010000104.1:0-807 GCF_050477905.1 Neobacillus pocheonensis
CCATTCGGATGCCTTTTGTTGGATTTTTGCTCGTAAGAGCAAAATTTAGACCTATCCTATGCCTATTATTACGCCATTTCTGGACTTTTCCACGTCCAGTTGGCCATCTTTTTCAAGTTCATGGCAGCAAAAGTAAGCATCGCTTGCATGGACAATTTTTTTATGCCCCTTAGGGTTGTCCAACGCATACCATGCTTTTCTTTAGCATCTGCAAAGACACGTTCGATCGTTTCTTTACGTCGTGCGTAAATGCTTTTATTCTCTTGTGTATGACGAAGATGATCGGCTTCTTCCAAGTAGTTCTCCCACACATGTCGCTGAATGAGTTTTTTATGTTCCTTACTCTGAGTACACTCTGATAGCAAAGGACAAGTTTTACACTGATTAGGATTAGAGAAGTATTGACGATAACCTTCTTTGGTCGTTGTTGCATATTTCAGTATTTGTCCTTGCGGACAAATATAACAATCGTAGTGTTCATCATATACATAATCATGTTTTTTCATATATCCGTCCTTCGTGCGAGGGCGAGTATATGGTAAAGCGGGTGTCATATCATTTTCAAATAGGTATTGGGCAATAGCAGGTGTTTTATATCCAGCGTCAGCAGCAACAGCTTCAGGTTTTCCATGGTTCTCAATTACCTTTTCCAGTAGTGGTTCGAAGATGGCACTATCATGGATGTTCCCTGGCGTAACAATCGCTCCCAAAACAAAACCCTTGCGATCAGAAGCTGCATGAAATGAGTAAGCAAACTGCTTTGTTCGCTCGTCCTTCACGTAATAACCACTCTCTGGATCAGTAGTA
>NZ_JBCNAD010000105.1:0-7055 GCF_050477905.1 Neobacillus pocheonensis
CGCCTGCGGGGTCTCCCCTGCCCCGTACTCCCGCAGGAGTCTTCACGCCTTACGCTCCAATCAACGAGTTATAATAATCACCATTGACCTTTAACACTGCCTAAAATAAAAAGACCAATATCTACTGTGTAAAATTAAAGACAAGTGAATGTGCCCTATTATCGGAGAAATAAGGGTTTGTCTTTAATGTCTGACATTAAATGAAAATTAAGTACATCACTTATATAAAGGTGGTGTACTTTTTTGTTTATTAGACCGTCTAAATGACCTCATTTACTACAACAACAACCTTAAATAGGTTCACTTTACAACAGTAAAAAGTTTTACTAAAATAAGAACTTATATTCGATTTTATTTGGAGGTGTTTTTTTGAAAGAATACACAGTAAAAGAAGTGTCTGAACTTTTAGGGAAACACGAAGAAACCATTAAACGGTGGATTCGATCAGGTAAATTTCCAAATTCGTATAGAAATAGTGATAAAGAAGGTTGGAGAATTATTGAATCAGATTTATTAAAACTAAAGAATGTTGTACCTATCAACAAAACAGAGCAACAAGTTGAGGAACTGAAATCAGATGTAGATGAATCAGAGTTAGTTAAATTAGCTTATCAAGCCGTTACCCTTTCCTCTCCAAAAAATGAGATTTTATCCATCCTATCCGTTGTTGGAATTAAATGTACTTTAGAGATACTTCTTATTATGCAGCAGTCACCTACAAAAGTTAAAAATCCTGAAGGGTTTATCAGAAAAGCAATTCGAGAAAATCTGAGTCCAACTACTATTCCTATTAAGTAACCAAAGAAATCTAGTAAACGATTGTATGATTTAACTAAACAAAGAGTTTGATAATGACTGCAAACAAGTAAATAACCAGCAATCAAGACCTGTTCCTTTTTATAATTGGATTAAAGAATAAGTAATGTGTTTAAAGAATAAGTAGGTGATTGTTTATGGCTAAATATCAGTATCACTATTGCCCTGAAGGAATTGAAAGCCGTTATTATTTATTGGTTTTTAATTGTGAAAATGTACCTTTTTTACCTTTAACAGATTATTACCACGATTGTATTGGAAGAGTTGATAAAAGTACGGCTCTTTCGTATTTGAAACGCCTTCTACCCTTCTTTAGTTGGTTAGACCAATTTAGTAACTATCAGGGAAACCGGGTTCAGTGGAATGATCCACCCGAAGCCATACGAGTAATTGTTGAAGATTATCTTATGAATGAGATGGGATGTAAAGTTCGTGAAAAGGACACCTTTCGGTTTGTGAATCGTACAAGCAAAAGTCCTAATACCGTTAACCATTTTCTATCAGCATTGAAATCATTCTATAAATCTCTTATTCGATTAAAACAGTACAATTATTCGAACCCCTTAATAGATTCTTATGCGATTTTAGTTGAATATAAAAGTCAAACTGAAGGTGTAAGAAAGGATAAACCTCGTATGCCGGTTGAAGCAGGAACAGAGGATGCAATACCACATAGAAGACTGACTGATTCATATTTCAAGCTAATAAATGAAGAATGGCAACCTAAGATTATTGATGATCCTTACCTCCCTTCTCAGGTTTATCAAGCAGGGAAAAAGGTGAACTGGTCGTTAAGGGAAGTTGTTATAGCTCGTATACTATTTGAAACAGGAGCGAGAGCATCAGAAGTTATTGAGTTAACCATTGGTGATTATCGCTCACGAAAGGATTTTCAAGAGGCGAGCACATTTAATAAAGGAAGTCACGGCAAAAGGGTGAAATTTCTACGATTTAGTAAAGATACTGTTAAATTACTGATGCGATATATCAATAAAGAACGAGTGCAATATGACGAGTTACAACGGATTTTTGATGCGTTACCAAGTGAAGCTCCAATATTCCTTACGGAACTTGGAACTCCATTCTCCTATGAAGCTTGGTATTACCACTGGGACAGGGCTATTAATGAATGTGAGATTAAGTTAAACCCACATAAAACAAGACACTGGTTTGTTACCACAAGGTTACGAGAAATATATAATACTTCTAAAACAGAAGCTGAAATTAAACAGAGGACAAATGAACTTATTAAGTATATCAAATGGAAAAATGCAGATACCATAAAGGTTTACGAACATTATTTTGATGAAGAAAAGCATCGTGAGTCACACAATCAAATGTTAGAAAATATGAAAAAGTTTGAAAATGAATATATTGAGCAAAAGAAAAATAAACGAAAGAAAAAACCTACTCAAACAGTTCTGGAAAATATTAAGGATGTTGAAATAGATGCTGAGATACAAGAATTATTAGATGGATTGGAGTGAATGCAATGACCGAATCAACCATTAAACCTCTATCACTTTTTTATGAGCATTTATTGGGTAAAGTTGATGAACAACTTCTGCATTTAACTGATGCAAGAGATTCTTTTATTTTGGACAAAATTGATGAAACTAATTTGAAATTCTATATTAAGAATGTGGTAGACAAGCCTTGGAACAATCACTTATTACTTGCAATGTTAGTTTATACTGAAAAAAATTTAGATGTTATTACAATTAATCAATCAATTAAAATAATTAACCCACGATTAAGAAATTTGTTTGAATACTTTGATTTAATAGAATTCGAGAGATTCAATATAGAAACGCAAATGTACCAATACTTTAAAGGTTCTATTTTTGAAGAAGATACAGATAGTATGAGAGCAGCATTTTTAAGACAATATAGAAGTTGCTCTAATAGTACAAAAAAATGGGTTGCAACAAAAATACCTAAAGAACAACAAGAACATTTTGAGCAATTTATATTTCCAATGCCTTCTTACGATTCAAGAGATTTTTCTTTTACTAAATCAGCTAAAGATCAGGCACAGAACATTCGAAAGAGAGAAACAGATGCCATTGTGCCCTTACTCCCACAAATCCGAGCAGAAGGACAATTTCGTTGGAATCAATTAAATCGACTACGGCAAGCCTATTTAAGAGCATGTGAACAAGCAAAAACACCAAATGAAGGGCTGCCTTTAGATTTCCATTACGATGAACCTGAACGGATTGGAGAACGTTTTTATTTTCGACTATGGGACAAGTCTTCATTTGTATTAAATCACCAAGACCGATTTAATAATCATACTATAAAATCAGCAATAAATCGTACAGGGTCTTATTCGGACGAACATAATCATTACTTTGTAGAATTTATTAAAGCTGAACGTTTGGATGATGACCAAGAAGCAGAAGGCCTGTGGTTCATTGAACTATTTGAAAATGATGTTATAGGACAGTGGCGTCAACATGCCACCGATGATGAAATTAATCAAAAACGTGAATTGCTTTATTCGTGGGGTTACGGTGAAGAAAGTTTAGATAGTAATCCTAGACCATATCATTCTGAACATAAAGGGATACTAACACCAAGTAGTTTTGTTTCTAGGAATAACGATAAAGCAGAAGGTGTTTTGATCGATGTAGAACCATTATACGTAGCAGGAACCTTTGGTTTATTAGCATTAGATATATGTACCACTACTGGTGCAAGAATAAATGAATTATTACAAATTAGTAACACAAAAGAATGTATCCGTACATTTAAAGTTGATAAGAAATTACGTTTTTCTTTTTACGTTATTCCAAAAGGGCGTGATGAAGTAGAAGCTTTTTTTATCAGCGATCAAACAATGAAATTAATTCAATCTGTTGGTCTGATGCTAAAAGCTCATTATGGTACTGAAAAAATACCAGGTGTTAAATATAGTTGTCAAAGAAAACATCTATTCCCAAAACCTAAACCATATTTTTTTCAGTATCACAACAAAGCACTTAAACAAAAAACAATTACGGCAATTCTTCGTTTTTTATTGCACGGACAACAATTTGAAACACAAGAAGGTAAACCTGTTGTGGTGAAAACACACTTATTACGTCATGCTTTTGCTACTGAAGCTGTTCAGCGACAAAAGTTACCGATAGACGTAGTAGCAAAGATATTACACCAACGAGATGTAGGAGTAACTGGTTATTACTCAGAGCCTACACCAAGCCAAGTGGCTCAATCAGTAAGTGATTTACACGATGTTATATCTGATTATTTAGATATAGATGAAGCTGTATTGCGTATGCCAGAAGAACTTGAAAAAGAGCTAGAAGAATATAAAAAAAAGGTGGGTGTATTCAATAATGTTTTAGGTGGCACGTGTGTCACAAATCATGTATGCCCAATAAAAATGGCGTGTTTAGGTTGCCAAGCAAAAATCCCACAACCGGAAAAGAAACACGAATTATTCGAGGTTATTGAGTTATCGAAAGATATGGAGAAGCGATATAGTGTAATGGGTTTAACGATTGATGCTAAAAAAGCGAAAGCGATGCGTAAAAATGCCCGTAATGAATTAAAAGAAATAGAACTCATTGAAAAGTATAGGGAGGAACAAACATATGAGCCACATATTCAATTCAAAAACTGAACGTGCCTGGCTAAAGGAAAGCCATCAAAAGCGTAGTAATCGTTCGGTAGAGATAGGTAAGCAAACAATTGATCTATTAATTAAAAAAGGTAGACCTATCACGTTAACAACAATAGCTGAACAATCAAAAGCAATTGATCCCGAAGGTAAGGGGATACATCCTAACACAATCCGTACAAACGAACTGTTATATGAGCATTACAAGCAACATAGTAAAACTTATAAACACAAAAATAATAGCAAAAGTAATAAATCCAACGGTCCTGTAACTATCGAGAATATTGAATTTCAAAAGATAAAGCCAAACCGTAATCTGGAAAATTTACAAAGAAAATATATGAAATTATCTAAAAAAGAACTAGTCCAAAGACTAATTCTTACAGAACAATATATTGCTGAAAATAACACTAAATGGGTTTCGAATTTTTTTGAAACCTATAAGTAGGTGATATAAGGAAAAAGTTTCACCTACTCTTCATCAACTAACAAATCAGTTTAGTTGATGAAAGGAAGATAAAAAGCCTCTTTCTTTTGGGTCTATTATCACATATAATACGTACAAAAAATAGAGTGCTAAATGCGCCCTTCGTTTTTGGTAAGTTCTTTAATTCCATATCTAATCAATTTAATTTTTTCATCTGATGTAGTCATGTCCAAAAACATGTCAAAAAGTAAATTTTCCATTGTTTCTATTCTTTCCGTTAAATTATTAATTTGATTTTTCTGTTTATTTATCCTTTCTTTTTGCGATTTAAATAATTCACTATACTGGTCGAGAAGTTTATTTTGTTTTTTAAATATAATATCTATTTTATTGGTTTCTAAATCGGAAATTGCGAAAACAATTTTTTCTATTGTGTTTTCTGCTAGTTCAACTTTTCTATCAGAATCAACGGAATTAATTATGGGCTTTTTTACGTTTGACTGTGCCATAAAATCATACCCCTTTTCCCAATCATTATAAAAAATTATGATACCATTGATAAGTCCTTTTTTGAAGGGGATTTTTTGATAGTTCTGGTGAAAAGGTTCGTTTTTTGTAAATATGATTGGTGAACATAACGAAGATTTTCCATTAAAAGACAAGGTGCTTGTTAAAACTAATGGGTGCAATAGTTGAAGATTGGAGCTGTGATTTTGGCATCTTTCCTTGTTCTACTAACGTGGCAGGTCAGTGGAATAAGAAAGACTAAATTATACGAAGCAAAACTGCTAATATATATCATAAACACAAAAAGGACCTTTTCTGGTCCTTTTTATTTGCCTGAAACTTTTAGTAATTGGCCAACTAATCCATTGTCTGGAATTGTAGGTGAGCTATCGCCTTTAAGTAGTCCGGTATCCGCTCTGCTAAATAATGACTGCAAAACAATTGACCTTTCCTCAGTAGTTACCCCTTTTTCATTTAATAATGCTAAATATAAGTGCGTTAATTGTAATCTTTCATTGGCATCCCTTGATAAATGGAACGCACTGATTGCTAGTTTAATTAAGAAATTGACAAGAAAAATTCCTACAGAAATAAAAACAGTTATTAATATTCCAAATTTCAATGTATCAAAGTTTACTGTTTTAACGGCCTTCAATACAGATTCCTGCTTTTCGATTTTGAAAATCAAATTGCTGATTACCCCTAAAAAAGCAGCGGTCACAAGAATGGCCAAACCTGTCCAAATTAAACCTGTTTTTTGATAACTACTTTTAGTAGTCTTCCAGTATTCTGCAGGGGCTGAAAGTCTTAATTTCTCGGTATAAAGATCTTCTAACTCTTTAATCTTTACCTCGGCATCAGTCAATAATTTATCTGTTTCTGTTTTAAACGTAGTTTGAACTGCTTGAATCTTTGTTGTTTCAACCTCGGATAATTCCTTTACTCTTTGTGTCTCATCGGATATTTCAGCCATTGTCTGATTAACCAATTCTTGAAGTGAATCAATGGAACCTTGTCTTGCATCTATTTCATCTTCTGTTAATGCTTTCGAAACCTCAGGATTTTCCAATACAAAACCATAAAAAACTCCAGTCAGCATCTCTTTGTCATTAAAGTTTACGCCGTTCATTGGAGGATAACCCTGTTTTGGCATCAAATATGATATAAAACCTTCAGCTCTGTTGGGGCTAATTTCATACAATTTTTTAGTTTGTCTCCCGATTTCAGTCATTGAGAACACCACAGGATATGCATTATTTCGAACTAAGTTTATAGCACTATTTAAAAAGTTTTTTGCATTATTAATATCATTATGATTCATAGCATTATCTAAATTGGTTTTTATTTGATAAATATGACTCCTTATTCCGCCAACAGATCCCTGGTTACAATCACCCCAAAAATCAGATTCCTTACATATAAACTTGTAAAAAATATCAAGTGATTTAAATTTTTTAACACGTGTTTCAGGATAAAGAAGAAATTCTAATTTCAATTCCTTAAAGTGTGCTTTTAATTCCTCTGAAAAACCTATTGTTGCTTCTGTCATATTACAACTCCTTTTCCAATTATTAGCTACAACAATTATTTAACATTTTTGAACGAAAGTGAAGATATTTCTCTTCTAATATGAAGGTTTTTTGTTCTTCAACTAACGGGGCAGTTTAGTTGTGCGAAATG
>NZ_JBCNAD010000106.1:0-11582 GCF_050477905.1 Neobacillus pocheonensis
GGCTGGCCGTCTGCTTCCCGCAGAATTCTCTCCTTGCTCGGTATGCGGGCTTCATCGATCCCGGCTAAGGCCGATAGCGCAGCGTACCGGTCTTACTCCCCCCTCTCGTTGCTAAATCATTTAATGATTAAACGATTTACTACTCTATAACGAAAAAGCAGCACTATTGTAACTTCAATAAAGAGGGGGGTACCATCATCCCGGCATCTAGCCTCGCCTATCAAGGTAAGACGCAACTGTAACGTTAGCATGAACGGCTCTTCCGTTCAGATCCCGCAGTTTGCAGAGACGAAGTTTTTCAACAATGTCTATAGCCATTACCGCTGTGCTGGATCGTAAACAAAAAAAACCACCGCATAAGCGGTGGTCTACCATTCCCCGAGTTTTTCCATAGCAGCTAGTACATCTGGATCGTCTTCATCCTGATTAGTTTCAGTCTCATGAACTTGTACCGTTTCCTTTGCCACCGCCGATTCATCAGTGTACTGATCAATTGAAGGTCCATTGTTAGGCAGGGAGAGTCCCTTCATTGCCTCTTCAAGCTTGTTTATGCGGTCTAATATAGGTTCATTCCCTTTTCTAACTGCTTCTTCTATAATCGGCAACAATGATCTTGGATCCAAGGGAGTTGAATCGCTTTGGACTAAACTTTGTTGGATTACATTCTGCAGCAAGGGAATGAGAGAAGAAACATCTCCCACTCCCCCTGCTACGTTACTTTCCAAACTCGGATCAGATTTCATTTTCAATGTGATTCCATCAATGATTGCATCAGTCGGACTTTCAAGTGAGTTCAGATAATCCGCAAGCCCTTGGTCGGTTTTTCTTAGTCTAAATGTTACTGTTTTCCCCGCCGCGTAAATCGCTTTCCCCATAATTATGCACCAAATTTCTGTTTAGCATATTTCCAATAACCTAGAGCATTTTGCATCTGAGGATCCTCATTATCTATAAATGACAACGAAATTTTACGTCTTTTCATTTCTTCATCAAGATGCTTTCTTAGAGCCTTTGCTCCACCACCGACAACAAAAAACTGAGAAATTTCAAAGTGATTTGCCCAAATATTATCCACTTTACTTACGATCTTCTTAGCAAAAATACTAAACTGCTGGTCAACATAAGAACTAAGATCTGTCTGCGTACCCTTGATACTGAAAGACAAGCTATTAGCCTCAAGCTTCTCCACAAGTTGTGAACGAGTCATTTTCACACCATGCTGCTCATTGATTAAATTAACAATTGCGTCCAAATAGTTTGCAATTCCTTCATTAATACCACTTGAAGCCTCATTATCAGGTTTTCCATTGCTCACTACTGGGATATCAGTTGTAAATGCACCAATATCGATCACTCCACATTGTCCAGTAAGCAGCTCTTTATTTCTAAATTTCCTACCTGTTTCATCAAAAATTTGATTCAAAGCAACAGCAACACCTTCTGGAATCATCAACACATCATCGATGATGATTTTAACTTCCCGATCCTTTAGAGCCTGCGAAAGAAACTTCACGTTATACTCGCCAATAAGCTTCTTCCTAAAGCGCTCTCTATCGCTCGTAAACTCCGTGATTGGCAAGCCACAAGCCAGTTTGAAATGGGCTTCTTTTTTTCCTCTCTCAACGTCCAGTGCTAACATAGTAATGAGCGGTATAATTATGTTCGGGTTGTCGGCCTTCGGTGTTCCTGGCTCTACCACCTGTTCCCCGTTACGGCTTGCCAAATCTCCGACAAAGAACCGTCCGTTAATAGTGTCACTATGTATCACAACATCCAAATCATTAAGGATCCTACCTTTTTGATCATCATTCAGCTCTTCAAAATCACCATTTAAACCAAAATCTGCGATTCCAAGGTCCTTTCTAATTTCCTCCATCATTCGCTGAGAAACAGAGTTTTTCAGTCTGAAAGTTGCATTTCCACCAAAGGCAATCTTTAAAGAGTCGTTCCCCAGATCTGCACCAACTGTTTTAGCCGCCATTTCATTTCTACCTCCTAGAATTAAGAACTTATATCCTTATTGTAAAACATTTTGCAAGACATGTCAACAAAAATGTAAAACATTATGCAATACAATAGTAAAACAATTGCAATACATCGAAAAAAAATGCATTACAATTTGTAAAACATGCAATCCCAACTGCAAAACAAATGAGTTTCTACGAGTTAAATGTAGTAACACCCAGGAATATCGCTATACTAAAGCTATTCTAGCGCTAGACATGTGATTAGTGATAGACATGAAATGCTCTTTTTACGTCAATCGCCATATCATACTACTTCTTTTTTAAATAAAATACTCGTTGATTAATACTATACTAGCACTATAATATAATTATACCAAACTTAATAGATTCAATAGATGAGAAAGACATGAAGATAGTGATAGACATGAAATCCTTTATTTATAAGGATTTTATTTTCAGATGATGATATTCCCGGATTATACAACAAGCAAAGATGAAACGGAGAAGTCCTATAGATGTGCTATAATAGAAGGGAGTTGAATTATTGAACTCCTATTGTATATATAGACATGAGACTATTGGTAGACATGAAATGTAAGTGAAATAAAAAAATAACATCCTCGAAAAAGGAGAGATATTAAGAGTGAATCAACAATATTGGCAAGCTACGGCCTTAGCAAGTGAGATAAAGGTTCATTACACGACAGTAAACAACTGGTTCAATCAGATGGAGGATAAACGCATTCATTACGTAACACGAGCGCAAGACGGTGATAGGGTATTTGATGAGCTTGATCTAAAAATCGCTTTTTACATAAAAGCGAAGCGAAATGAAAAATGGAGTCTTGACGCTATCTATAATACTCTACACGAAAACATTGAGACTCGACCATTTCCAGAAGATTTCATTGCAGGTCCAGATGCTACACAACTTGCAACGATAGAACATATGAAAGATATGTTCAGCAAGGAATTTAGAGCATTGTTGGAGCATGAGCTGTCCCTACAACTTGCTGAAATTAACAATGCAATGGCCCAAATGGCAGCATCAATTCAAAGTCTACCAACGGGAATAACACCAGAAGAAGAAGCTAAGCGCCTTGAAGCCGAAGAGGCAAGAAGACTCGAAGACCGGGATAATCGCATGATTGATATGATGACTCAGAATCGAATTAATAACACTTTGAAGATTGAGGCGCTAGAAAAGTGGGCCAAGTTGCCCCCAAGCGAACGTTTAGTAAGAACCGGGCTATTCCGTAAAGAGGATGATGCTGTTAAGAGGGAAAAATTCGTATTAGAGTACCAGCAGGAGCATTTCGATCAGCGATTGAAAAAGGAGACACAAAAATAACAAGATCATGAGCGCTCCCAACATAGGGAGTGCTTCTTTATTTTAATTGCAGATCGTGAAGATCCTATCCCTCCGTACATATTTGTTTCTCAGCCGCCGCGGCTACTGCCGAACCGCGTTACTGCTCACTCAAAATGTCATGATTTGCAGCGCTCGATGTTCATTCGGAGTCGTAGCGCCAGTGCCGGACAACCGGCTTCCGAATCGATGGTCAGAGGCCAGCTGCAGACGGCTGCCTCTCTAGCGCGTCAGGATGCGAAGCGCGCCGCGGCCGCCGCACATAAAAACACTCCATTCTAAAAAGACATATGCCTGGCTAAAATACCGCTTGTATTCGGATAGAGCATGGAGCTTATTATAAATTGATGTAAATTGATTAAAATTAAGATACAAATTAATTTCATCAATTTACATCAAAACCAGTTGGTGAAAACAAAAATTCATCAAATTATCTCAATAACGATTGATGAAATTAAAATTCTCATCAAATTATCTCAATAACGGTTGATGAAACAAAGTAGGGGGGGCCAGGTTGGAAGGAATCGTGAATTTTTATTTAGATTCTTTAATTCTAGCGCGCACAGCGCGACGATACCTGCTCGGACGGCATACGGCGGTGCGGATGCGGTTTACAAAGACAGTTTACAGGGAATAAATAGAATTGAGAGACAAGCAGAATTATAAACGGACAAAACTTAGGGCTATTCTGAATTAGTTAAAAGGAGAGATCCAGTTGTAATGTCTAAAAAGCAGAGTACAGGAGTAGACTTTAACAAAATCACTACAATAAAATTGGGTGAAAGCGCTGTTGATGGACTAGGAAGATGGTCGGCTGGGTTGATGAAGCCCCTTGGCATTTCTAGGCTTCCATTCGAGGAAGGCGCGATTCTTTTAACCATTACAGAAACCGGTGTGGGTGATTCCTGTCAAGTTTATTTTAAGGACGAGGACCAACGAGTAAAATGCGAGATATACATTGATAAGAGATTCCATACTCAATGGTATATTAACTATCAGCGCTTCTATTTTAACACGGCTAGCAATACACTTGAGTCAATTCCGGACTCACCTTCGGACTTGGCTCTCATTGGCCAGATGAGCACAATCTTGTCACATGCACTCGTCTATATCGCGATGTATCATGATGACCCGAATCTCGTGCTGTTCCTCAATAAATATGAGGTGACATTAAGAGTCCCTGCAAACGCTCCGACCGCTCCCGGAGATATAGCAACCGTGAAGCCTATATTGGGATTCGGCAACCCGATTGCGCTGGATCCAAGGAAACCATTAGGCGGACAAATTAGCACGCATCTTAACAACTATTATAAGGAGTGGATTTACCGCTCTCTTCCTGCATTGAAGGGAAAAACGCCTATTGAAGCATCCAAGACACCGGAAGGGCGAAAAGAACTGCATGAATTGTTTGAATATATGCGAAAAATGCAGTCCCCGATTCCTTTCCCATTTGATGATGTGAAGAAGGCTCTTAGCTTATAAATACAACCAAACCAGAGTTTTACAGGCAGTTAATACTAACGCTGGAATGAAGTCTGCAGCTCACCGGCATTCACCGACTAACGCACGCGCCGGTCATAATCAGCATTGATCCACGACCTAAAAGGCCGCGGTGTTCCGGGATCGCCAGCAAGCCAGCGGCGGTGGCCCTAATGTCTTTTATCCAATTCGGGATAGAGGTAGAAGAGATAAGGACGATAGTAGCAGCTCCGCGGCAGCGTCCCAATGGAGATATCAATCAAACTCTGATTTCAGCTCGAATCTGGTAGGAAAGCTTTAAAGTATTATTGCATATATATAAATTACTCTGATCCTGCCCAAATCCACAGGCTATGTAATGAAATCGGCATCATTTAAGGATCGGATTGCCGACCGTATACATTCCTACGGAAAAACGGAGTGAACTAAGACCGTACAACCAAAGATACGGTCTTTTTAATTTTAGCACGAAACCAGGATATGATTGGCTTGCCAAGTTGTGATAACTGCAAACCTTCTTCGAAAACAAATACCAGCATAACAATACGCAGCTGCAGTTCAAACGGTTCAACAGCTGGGAACTAACAGATCGATCCGATCCGCTACATACAGAAAGCATCAACTAATTACTAAATCGGTTTTCGCTTAAATCTTCTACGTGAGCGCATTTCCTTCTACAAGCTCCTCCCGGGGGGCTACACCCACATCCCTAACCCTCCGGGTTTAATTATTCATTCATCATTTCTGTGTTTATTTTCATTCATTCGAGGCGATATTGGATAGTGTGGATCTATAAAAATATCAATCGCTATGTGGATAATCAACGCTTTGTCACCGATAATATCCACAGCGCCAGGATAAAGGATGAAACGCTATCGCGTTTCTTTAGATTTTAATCATCCTCCCCGCACCCACCCCTACATTTAAGGTGAATTGCTGGGTCTGCGGGATTCGTATTGTCTTTCGTGAGCGCAATTCACCTTATCCCGGAATGTAGTTGAAAAAAAATATTCAAAGGCGGCATCGGTGGCCGCCCATCGGGATAAGGGGTAAAACATACCCACGCGCTCTACCGAGCGCCAGCTGCACATAGGGCTTGTCGCCCCGGATTGGTTACGGTTCCTATGACCAATCCAACACCACATTTTACAGCTGCTTCTCAAACCGTGGTCTTACCTTCCTTGAACGGTTTCCAGCAAGGTTCTAACGGTAATTTACCACGTACTTTTCGGAACGGTCGTTATCTTCGATGGAGTCACATCGGTCGGATAACACTTCGTTTTGCCTTACGTTGGACTATAACGTTTTATGTGCCTGAACACGCCCAACATGCCCCCGCCCGTGCAATTGTCATCACGACAGAAGGTAGACGGAAGCAAAACCGGCTTCACTTAGCGATTGGTTAGATCGCCAGTGGCTACGACCGAAACGTAGCAACCCGGAAATAACCGTATACTTGGGGTAAGGCTCCCTAATATACGATAACAGGGGATTAACGTGGTATCCTGTCACTTTGATGCAAAACCACGGAGCTGCGCGCGCTCATCCCTGGCTTGGAAAACCTACTCTCGAAAAAGACAATAGGAAACTAAGCCCCCCGAAGTCCGTTTTTTAACAAATTTTGTTAAAACCTGAAACGGCCCGGTGCGCCTGGGATATGAGGTTATTTGGATGTAAATGACGATGAAATAGGAGTACCGAAAAAAGGCAACAGAAAAATAAGCCTCTATGTTCCCATTTTTTTTCAAAAATGGTGGGTGAGGACTGGACAGCCTTTATTCGGTTTTAGCGGCCAGGGAGTATGTACGGATCCTTTCTTTGCACCGGATGGCCCGAGTCCGGCTGATTTTAACAACCAAAAAAGCCCTGATTCTCCGATCTTGCGAACGGGGAACCAGGGCTTGGGTTTCATGGCTAGAAAAATATCCTGAAATATCCTGAAAAACCAATGATTCTTTACCTATAAAAGCATACAAAACGGCTTGTCTAGTAGCGTTCCGTATGATAATATAAGGGTATACGTGATCTATAAATCATCACAATACACCTATTTAAAAGAGTCATTGTTTTTAGCGCCTGTTTCAACCGATGTTCGAGATCGGATGGAGCAGCTTAGAGCCTAGGAAACTCTAGCCGCCTGAAACGGTGACTTTTTTATTTGGTTGTCAAGGTATGGTATCTGCAAACAGAAAAGATTCAACACTATCAATATAGCACATTGACTTTCTAGTGGGAAGTCGAAAAATAGGAAAATTCATAAACGAATAGGAAAAAAAGCTCAATTTAGGTCGAATTACCTAATTGTTGTCACCATTTTTTGAATATGCATTTTCAAAATTGAATATGCATATTCAAAATTATATAATCATTTTATAGAGAAATCGGGGGTGTATGGCCTATATCCAATATAAAACTTGTAACCGATGAGCTGCATGTAGCTTTCCGTTGCCTTAATAATACGTATTTTGGCGACCAGCTGCCGGAACCGGCCATAACCATCCAATCCAGCGGTAAGCGAAAATTTATGGGTTGGTGTACAGTCAAGCCGATTTGGCGTGATCGCAGCGGATCGATGAAGAAATACGAGATCAATATATCTGCAGAGTTTTTGAATATCGAATTTTATGAAACGATGACCACGTTATTGCACGAAATGGTTCACTTGTATTGTACCGTTAACGGGATCCAGGATACTTCGCGCGGCAATACATATCATAACAAGCGATTCAAGGAAGAATGCTTGCGGCGAGGTTTTTATTACCGAGATGATAAACCCGATAAACGGAACGGCTGGTATAATGCAGTACTAACGGATCAGGCCAAAATAACTATAGATACATACCCTATTAATCGGGATGTCTTTAAGATTGCTAGAGATACTTACGACATGATGCCTTCCGACGATGAAGAGGAAGAAGAAGAAAAGGAGAAAAAGGATAAAGAGAAGCGCCATAACTCTATCAAGTGGATTTGCCCTGTATGTAATATGTCTGTCCGATCAACCAAGGAAGTCAATATCATTTGCGGTGACTGTCACGAAAAAATGGAAGCCGAGATCGAATGATATGACCGACCGCAAAATAAAAAGCCCTTATGAGCCTTTTAGGCTTTGGGGGCTTTTTTACTTTTGCGGTTCGAGCGGGGAGTTGGTATTTAATTCTTTATAGCCTATAAATTCTACTGCCTCAAATGTCCCCGGCCTGCATTTAAAGTTCTTTCGATATTCTCCATCCGGGCGATGCTCGGCAATAAACGAATAAGTGTATTGTTCCGTACTCAGCTCGACGACAAGTTTGCCATCATCTCGCTGCGTAAGCACACTGTAATCAGCGGGACACATATAGCTGTAAAAATACTTCAAATCATCATCATCCTGCATCGCGACCTGCAGCAATTCCGGATCCCAATAGTACATAATTTCTTGATCCACCCAATAAGAGGCTTGCCGC
Source organism: Neobacillus pocheonensis (assembly GCF_050477905.1). Taxonomy (NCBI): domain Bacteria; kingdom Bacillati; phylum Bacillota; class Bacilli; order Caryophanales; family Bacillaceae; genus Neobacillus; species Neobacillus pocheonensis. The sequence continues at coordinate 8,265 of NZ_JBCNAD010000106.1, forward strand.
ATCTCGGCCACAAAGTGTTTCCACTTATCGGAAGCATAAATATTTTGCAACTCGATCCGTTCTTGTTCCTCACGCTCCTTCATGTTTCGCTCGATGTCGGATATGTCAAAGGGCATCAGCATTGCGTATTCAATTTCCTTGTTTTTCCTTTCGTTTTCCATGCATCCCCATTCATCCATGATGAGATACGGCAGCATGATCTTTTGGTTATGCAGTTGGTGGCGCTCAATAAGCAGCTGCCCTGTATCATTCACGACAAACCCCTTTAAGCCATAAGCTAAGTTCTCTGCGTCCCGTTCTTTTAAAAGCATTTCGATCTTCCTTATTTGGGGATCGGTTGCCTTAATATTTTGCACCATCAAGCGGTGCGCCAGCTGTTCCCGGTCCGGCTTGTGGTTTGCGATCCATAACCAATCCGCTGTTTTTCTCCGGAACTTTTTTGCCTCCAAGCGTGCAATAACGGCCGCCGATGGCTGCTCATCAAAGCGTATCGTAAGTTTGCGCGTCGAACGATTAAGATCTAGCGTCACGCCATTACTGGATTGCGGGTATACTTCATTGTCCAATCGTTTCAGCTTGGAAATGAATAAGGTATGCTTCTCCCCTTTGCGAACAACTTGCGCCTTTTTAAGCCATATCGGTCCTCTACCGGATCCGTTCCAAAATTCCGAAAATGTCCGGATTACCGTTCCCCGGTGCGGCTCCCCTGTGTTCTCATCCGTCCATTCCACGTAACAACCGGCTTTTACGTAGTGCTTAATACCATCCTCAAAAGCGAAGCTCGGTTTAATTTGTTTGTTGTCCAGCAAGTATACAAAATCAATGCTTAATTGTTCTGCAGCAGACATAGGGCTTCTCTCCTTTCCGGATCCAAGAATTATGCAGCAGTCTTTAACAGCTCGGGCCAGAGATAGTCCAGGTTTTTATCGAAAATCATCCCGATGTAATCCTTCTTCACTTCATTCGGTACCGGCTTACCGGTTAACATGGCATCATCGATCATCCACCGGTGAGCGCTGGCCTTAATCGTATGCGTAATTACGCCGTCCAGTTCGTAATAATAATGGCCATCCAGCTCGAACAGCTCCCCTTTGCCTCGATACGTATAATCCTTACACGCCAGGCGCGGCATTTCGTCAACCGTTTCGCTAAAAGCCAGGATTTCCTTTTTCGTCATTTCCCATGTTTGTTTCATATCCATCATTCATCCTCTCGTCTTCTGCAGGAGAGAGCGCCAACTGGCCCCCTCCTCCTAGCGCTGGCCAAGAATTCACCTTTCTGTACTTGGGAAGCTCTTGCCTCGATGTTTAATCGCGCGTTTCGCTCTGCATGATTTTGTCTGCCAGATCCCAATAGGCATCCTCATTGTTATCAATCAGTTCAGAAAGCTTATTGTACTGTTCGCGGCTGATTTCGATGATGTCTGTCTTTGGTGCATCCCATGAATAGCCTTGAAATTCATGGTAAAGCATGATGCTTTCAGACGTTTCAGCGTGTCTATTTGGATCATGCAAGTAAATAAACTGGAAATCTTCGTCGCGCTTGATGTTCATAAAGAATCTCATATTCATCGCTCATTCCTCCAAATCGAATTGAAGTTTCAGGGGCCGTGTGGCCCCCTCCAGCCTGCCTTTTACACATCGTAACCGGCACGTTTTGTAACAAAAACACGATCCGGGCCAGCGGCGAAGAATATTGCTGCATGGGAGAATGTGTCTCCCGGAAACCGGGAATGACTGGCGTTAAGCTCGTAGTGAGCGTTCGTCATGATTTCGGCAACTTCGTCCGGGTCACTAGAGGCAAAAACATAAACATGCGTCCAGCTCGTACCGTCCTTCGAAACATGCTTCCAGTGATTAATTAACTTGGGCAGCTGCGGCTTCACAATACGATTTTGGCGCGCCTTCATTTGTGCCACCGCTTTGCCGATCCGTTTCTTTGCTTCTTTCGAGAACATGATTTTCATTCGGGATCAACCTCCTTGGGGGTATGGCCTTTTGGCCTTAATCGAATATCCGGATTCGCTTGTCGTTCTAGCCCGAGCGGCGATGAGCGGATTGCCTTTGCCGGTTTGATGAGCATAGCTGCCTGTGCAGGCAAGCGCGATGCGTATAAAGTTTTCAAAGGGCAGAACATCCGTTTTTCGAAGCCGTCTTAGCCACGTTTAACCATGCCGGTTCTTGGAGTGCAAGGCTGCCCGCTTGCCGGGATGGCGTTCTCGAAAGAGATAAGCCACCTTGCACGTATAGGTTCGGAATGGTTGGCTATACAGACGGATTCGAAAAAGCATCGGATGTGTCCGGTGGAAACACCTGGAGCAGAGCGCCCCCTGCAGAGCCTACCTGCGAATCGAACCGGCCCTCCCCATCGAATTTGCTTGCATGGAACTTCCATCTTTCGACATGAATTGGCGGGTTTTGCCGCCCTCTTTGAACTTCCCCAATGATTTTATCGATTGTAAGCGTTTAATTTTCGTTTTTAACAGTTAGGCGGTATAAAACCATTCGACAAATACCTACAACGCCTTAAAATGGCATTTCTGTCCGTGAGAGAATGAAAAATCCGGGTGTTGTATGATGCATACTACAACAAAGTGATAGAAACTCTATTAATTCCGAACTTGGCCAATCGGAAATAGACAGGTTTACGAGATTCAAAACATGGCAAAACTAGAATTAAAACAAGCATGGAGGTCGATGACAATGGCCATAAAAAATAGAGCCGAAGCAACGCCGCGGCATCAGTTACCGGCTAAAAACTGCCGGGAATGTGGTTGTAGAGTAAACAGCTCACGCGAAATATGGAATGAGCGTTATGGATTGTGTTCCCAATGTTTTAAAGCATATAAAAAAATCGGGAAAGGCTTGTCCAGGTATTTCGGCTGGAAAAAAAGTATTTAACAATATTCAACATTACCATCCTTACGAACCGGCAAAATCCGTTCCTTGGCTTTATATTTATCTTGAAAATAATTAATGATATCCGGATGGTTAAGTGCCATTTCAAGAATATCTTCGGCCAAATGCGTATGAAACTGGCCACAAGCAAGCGCCAAACGTTTCAATTTGAATATGGAGTCATCCGTCAGTTTCGGTAATACTGCATTGGTACGTTTGCTCCGATCCGTGCCGTTCTTGGTCTTGCCTCCTCTTCCCTCTTGCCTCATGTCACAACGTCCTTTCCTCTATGGTTTCGCCTAGTAAATCATTTAATATTTAGTCATTTAATGATTTAATATGCATCGGGGGAGAGAGCTATTCCAAGAAATTTCGCAGCTGCCAGCCGGATACGGGTGGCAGCTGCCGCGCGGCCGAAGCG
>NZ_JBCNAD010000107.1:0-358 GCF_050477905.1 Neobacillus pocheonensis
CTAATTTCTCTTGTATGCGCTCTTCATTGTAATACTTCATATATTGATCTACATGCTGTCTCACCAGCTCAAGAGACATTGAATTATACTTTACATATTGAAATTCCTCTGACTTTAAATTGGAATGGAACGACTCAATGACCGCATTGTCCCAACAGTTTCCTCTTCTCGACATACTGCTCACTAAATTCTTTTCTTTTACCAGGTTTTGATAGGCATAGGAAGTATACACGCTTCCCTGATCCGAATGGATGATGACTCCCTTTGGATTACCCCTTGTTTTCAGTGCTTCCATCAGTGTATCCACTACTAAAGGAGTCTGTTGATGAGTGTAAAGCTTGTACGACACAATTTGATT
>NZ_JBCNAD010000108.1:0-278 GCF_050477905.1 Neobacillus pocheonensis
ATATGTATATTGTTTTCCAATCGGCTGATTAAATCGATGTACTTCATTCTCACGGAACCATTTCATCCATGTCTTGATTTGAGATACATTTTTAATTCCGTACTTATCCATTAATTCTTGATTTGTAAACTGCCCGCTCATTTTATCTTTCACTACTGCCCATTTGGTTTCACTTGAATATACATTTTTGCCCACGCAAAAACACCTCCGATTTAGCACTTTTATTAAGTGTACCATTTCGAAGGTGTTTTATAGTGTCTCATTTTTTTAGGTTAGTC
>NZ_JBCNAD010000109.1:0-854 GCF_050477905.1 Neobacillus pocheonensis
TCACTCATTACAGGAATGCTGCCCCGTTAGCTGAACAAAAAAAAGCTGCCGAAAAAGCAACCCCATTATCATGCACTCAAACACCCATTTTTTAAAGTAGAGTTATTCACAATCTTTACACTAACTTGCTCATTGGTTAAAACAAAAAGAGTCACGGCAGCGACCTCTTCTTTCATTACGAGATATTTGAACAACTAGGTAGAAAACAATTATTACACTGATTTTATCTTATTTTCATTAGTAATTGTTTTTTCCACAATGTATTGATAGCCATAGATAAAAATTGATAATAATACGCAAATAAAATACCAAATGGTATGATTTATTTTTTTAAATTTAAATATATCAAATTTTTCCCACATAGAACCAAGTAGAAAAGCATTAAAAATATTCGCAATGGCATTGGTAACGAGGTATTTTGGAAAATTACCGTAAGTTAGTTTAAATATCCATAGCGTTGCTACAAAATATGGTCCTAATATATATGAGAAATCTACATTACCAGGGGAAAGTGGATTTTTATTTATCCACCATCTCCTCTTATTTCCGATGACACTAAAGACACTTAAAAATAAATTAATAAAACTTGCTACGGGTAAATACCTTACGAATGATTTTTTATCCATGAACAGAACAGAAAGCCATGGAATGATTATCATAGCTAACGAAAATGCTTTCTTTTTATTCATCTCAACCAACTTCCCCCAGAATGTTTTTTTTATCATTCCTCAGGCTAAGCTTTTTTATTATCACTTGTTCATACAGATAGGTAAGGGTTTGAAGTTATCGCTCCTTTTTCCCCCTGTTCACACCGTACGTGAAACTTTCGAATCATACGGCGTTCCAACTATACC
>NZ_JBCNAD010000110.1:0-3884 GCF_050477905.1 Neobacillus pocheonensis
TCGTATTATGAGGTCACCAGATCTTTCTGGTCGACCTCGTTTTTATATGGTCGTAAGATAGCGGTAGCCGGGGATCGAACGATTCTGCCCGTGGGACTTGGATCCCGAGAGCTATTCAGTTCATCCCCCCTACTTGTTCAACCATGGTTAGGCTGGTTGGGACATGGATCCCGTATCACATGCGATAGTGTGGAAGACAAGAAGGTTAGGGGCTGCCGGCGATAATGCTATAGGAGTGATGTAATGAATCCAGTCATTGGTTTGGATGTGTCCAAGGGAGAGAGCCATGCACAAGCTTTTTTAGACCGTGGGATTCCTCATGGGAAGATTTTTAGGTTTAACCATAATCTTGAAGGATTAGACTCCTTTCTTAACTATGTAAGAGATGTGGAGTCCGCCGCGGGGATGCGCCCTTCCATTGTTATGGAAGCAACAGGCCATTATCATAGCGCTGTCGTTCAATTTCTGGATGAGCACCAGTATCTGTACATCGTCATTAATCCGTTAATTTCACATGAAGCGAAGAAAACCAATTTGCGACGTGTGAAGACGGATGCCGCTGATGCCTATCAGCTAGGAGCATTGTTCTATAAAGAAGAGTTTGAACCCTACAAAAAACGGGGCCAGCATCTCATGAATTTACGCTACCTCACACGACAGCATGATTCTCTAACTGGTATGTATGTTCAAGCAAAACTACAATTCCAGGCCATTCTGGATCAAGTTTTTCCCGAATACCATGGCGTATTTGGTGACCTTTACTCGAAAGTTTCCCTTCGCTTCCTGGATTTACACCCGACGTCTAAAGAGGTCCTTGAGATGTCTGAAAAGGAAATTACAACAGCAATCCATAGCCTTACTGGGCGCGGCAGGTCCGCTTCATGGTGTCTGGAACACGCTCAAATCTTACTAGCTGCAGCAAAGCGAAATCCCTTTAAGGAGACTGCTTTTCCAAGCCATTTGATCTCCATTCAGCTGCTTATCAAATTACTTCTTCAATACCAGGAACATCTGACCACCCTTGATAAATCGATAGATGCCCTGGCTGAAGAGTTACTTGAATATGATTTAATCCAATCGATACCCGGTATTGGCACTAAGATTGCTGCAACAATTTTAGCTGAGATTGGGGAAATCGATCGGTTTGATCACGCAAAGAAATTGGTAGCCTTTGCTGGTGTTGACCCAAGTGTTTTTGCTTCAGGCAAATTTGTGGCTACCCAAAATAAAATCACTAAGCATGGCTCCAGAAGGCTCCGTACTGCCCTATATCAAGCTGTACGATGCGGAATTCGTAGTAATAGAAATAAAAAGTTAAGGGCTTATTATGATAAGAAACGTGCTGAAGGAAAGCTGTTCAAAGTAGCAATAATCGCTTGTGTTAATAAACTCATCCACTGGATTTTTGCCATCTTGACTACTAAAGAAGCGTTCCGTTTAGAGTAACTAGAATGATATAGAAATATATGGAATCTATTTCCGTGCTAAGGAGGACGGTTGTTTGCCATACACTTTTTTAAGTATACCACCTTATGAAATGGTCATTAATAATTAAATATTGACAAGCTATTAGCTGGAATAGCTTAACGCCGGCCACCCCCAGTGTTTACTATTATGTCCTGGCATTTGTGTCGTTTGAGCATAATGTAGGAACTTTTGCGTAGCTGTGACATGAAAGTTCCTACATAAAAAAAGATAACCTTTACTAAGGGCTTGTTAAAGAAGATTTATGTAGGTACATTTGTATCGTTAGAATTTCATGTTTCTTCCACTCCGACAATAGGGTCAAGTTCTTGTCGTTCGTCCACGACAAGAACTTGACCGAATGCAAAGAAAAACCCACGTTTTGTGCGGGTTTGAATCGGCTATGTTCTTGTCGTCCGACAATAGTTTCCGCCTGTTGATTTTAAGATAAGATCCTATTCGAAAAATTTTTTTAATATTCTTCTAATAGTCTTTTTATAAAGACATGTTAAAATAACTCCTAGTTTCCATACTAAATAAGTCAATTAGGGGTTTACAATGAATAAACCATTCTTAGATTCACTGCTGAAAGACCTTGAAGACTTTGTTTTTCATGCTGAGAATAATGATGAGTCTCTTGATTCCTCAATAGAAAAACTGAAAAAAATCCTTGAACGAACTCTAAATAATGTAATCTGAAACTGAGGTCAATCTTTCGTTCACAAATCAAATATGCAAAATGGGACGCTCATGGATATGTATAGATGTACACGTTAAAGCATTAATTTTCTAAAGTGGATTACCTGTTTTATTGTTGTCCGAAGAAAATAAAGTTATAGACTGATTTGTTGATCCTACGCGGTTTTCTGAATTGCTAAACCGTCAGGATCCGAATAATAAGTATTAGACTGACTCCAATATAAAACTAGCGGGCAGTCGTTAAGTCCTAGACTTGGTTTATTGAATGCTAACGTTTCCAGTTAGCATAACGGAAAATGATACTATTCCACACGTAGTCGCTTATACGCAGGGTCCCCGACGAGTCTGTAAAATAGTTTGTGTAAACTCCCAAATCTATTAAAATGGAAATAGATGAAAGGTTGGGGAGAACAGATGGGACTCTGGACGAAACAGCAATTGCGAGCATTTATTAAGGAAAATAACTTGGTAACAGCCCAAGATGCACAGAATGCCTTGAAGGACCTATTTGCAGAGACGCTGCAGGAAATGCTAGAGGCCGAGATGGATACGCATCTAGGCTATACAAAACATGACACGAAGACGAAAACAACCACGAACAGCCGGAACGGTAAAAGCAAGAAAACGGTCACCAGCGAATACGGCGAACAAGAAATTGCAGTGCCTCGCGACCGTTTGGGCGAATTTGAGCCGCTGGTAGTTAAGAAGCATCAATCCAATGTAACCGGGATCGAAGATCAAATCGTAGCCTTGTACGCTAAGGGTGTGAGCACTCGGGAGATCCAGGATCACTTGCAGAATATCTACGGCATCGAGGTCTCTCCAACCCTGATCTCCAATGTCACGAACAAGATCGTTCCACTCATTAAAGAATGGCAAAATAGGCCGCTACAAGGCGTGTACGCGGTGGTGTTTCTGGATGCGATTCACTTTAAAGTGAAGCAGGATGGAGCGATTATCAACAAGGCAGCCTACATGGTCATCGGCATCGATTTGGATGGGAACAAAGATGTACTGGGCATGTGGATCGGAGAAAACGAATCGGCCAAGTTCTGGCTCAGTGTGCTCAACGAACTGAAAAACCGCGGCGTTCAAGACATTCTGATCACCTGCGTGGACAACCTGACCGGCTTTTCCCAGGCCATCGCGGCCTGCTATCCTCAAACGGAGATTCAGAAATGTATTATCCATCAGATTCGCAATTCGACCCGCTATGTATCCTACAAAGATTTGAAAAAGGTCACGGCTGATTTAAAACCGATTTACAAGGCTGCAACCGAAGAAGCAGCCCTCGTCGAATTGGACCGGTTTGAAGAAATCTGGGGAGCCAAGTATCCACTGATCATACAATCCTGGCGTAAGAACTGGGATGAGTTGGCGACGTTTTTCAAGTATCCGCCTGAGATCCGTAAGCTCATTTATACAACGAACATCATTGAAAGCTACCACCGGCAACTGCGGAAAGTAACCAAAGGCAAGAGCATTTTTCCCAGCGACGAAGCTCTGCTGAAGATGCTCTACCTGGCGACGATGGATGTCACACGCAAGTGGACAGGACGTGTCCAAAACTGGGGGCAAATGCTGCTTCAGCTCTCCGTATTTTTTCCAGACAGGGTGGGACAACACTTGAGATAATTTCGGATTTTTTCCCCTCGGGGAAATGGCTGCAAAAGAGTTTACACAAAATTATTGACAGACCCGTTGGTGACCCAAAATTCTCG
>NZ_JBCNAD010000111.1:0-1139 GCF_050477905.1 Neobacillus pocheonensis
ATTTCGCACAACTAAACTGCTGTATTAGTTGAACAAAAAAAAGAGCCACAGCAGCGACCCTTGATAAGCTCAAGCACCCGCTAGTTGGACAAGTGCAGTATTATATTTATTTTTTAAAAGTCCCTACCCAAACGTCACCGTTATCAATACAGTATTGTAAGAATGTACCATATTCATTTTTAATATTGCTAATCTCATATGCTTTCCTTTTTATTTCCAGGACTTCTTTTTCTGTTGAAATCCCTTCAATTAGCCATTCATTTAAATCATTTTCATCGTATTAATCGGTATCAACGTGTAATTCCCATTCAAATTTCTCCAACTTTTCCTTTAAAGAATTGAATTTATCATATGGAAAGTCCTTATGTACCTTCCTCTTTTCAAAAGTTTTATCATAGAATTCAAGACAATCCTTATAAGCCAAAACAATTTGGGAATTGATAAAATGAGGGTCATACAACCACATCTTCAAATAAAAATCTTCATTTTCCTTTTTCATTTTTCGATACCAAGCCAGGTACACATCCATCATTGCGTCTAGTAAAAGTCGCTTATACCAAACAGGTGGGTTTCTGCGAACAAGTCCATAAAAGGGATGTATCCATAACTTTACATATGTTCTTTGATAATCCCTTAAATAGTCCATATCTAAATCAATTGATTCTTGTTTCCATCTTTCAATTTTTCTCTTATGTCTTTTCCAGCCTCTTATTTTTTTCTTTTCTGAATGGTAAAACACCTTTACACTTCCTTTACTGATTCTGCAACTCAATTGTGCCTTATTGTTAAACTAAGCTGCCAATTCTGTCAGCCTTAATCTTCATACAGATAGGTAAGGGGTTGAAGTTATCGCTCCCTTTTCCCCCCGTCCACACCGTACAAGCGACTTTCACCGCATACGGCGTTCCAACTATACCAATCCGATTTAACCATAACACTGTTCAGTATTGTGATACTCAATGTGTTTCATTTCTTCCGTTTCAATAAGTCGGTGCCTCCCGTGGGAGGTGAACCTCTTTTAGTCATACGAGAACCTTATTAACCGATAAAAAATTGCCTTGCATGATTAAACGAATCTTTAATAGTCTTGTGGCTATCCCTCCATGTTGATTAGACACTTCAACGGTACTGTGCCACTA
>NZ_JBCNAD010000112.1:0-1507 GCF_050477905.1 Neobacillus pocheonensis
GAGTCTGTAAAATCTTTCGTGTAAACTCCAAACCTATTAAAATGGAGATACAAGAAAGGTTGGGGATCAACTATGGGACTATGGACGAAAGAACAACTGCGAGCGTTTATCAAGGAAAATAAACTGGTTACTGCACAGGATGCTTCGAACGCTCTAAAAAACCTGTTTGCAGAGACGATCCAAGAGATGCTGGAGGCCGAGATGGACACGCATCTGGGCTATGAGAAGCATGACACCACGAACAAGAAAACCTCGAATAGCCGGAACGGAAAGGGCAAGAAAAGCATCATCAGCGAGTATGGCGAACAGGAAATTCAGGTTCCTCGTGATCGTCAGGGCGAATTCGAGCCCCTGATCGTGAAGAAGCATCAGTCGCATGTGAATGGCATCGAAGACCAGATTATCGCCTTATACGCCAAGGGAGTCAGTACCCGAGAGATTCAAGATCACATGGAGCATATCTACGGCATCGAAGTTTCTCCGACGCTTATTTCCAATGTGACCAATAAAATTGTCCCGATGATCAAGGAGTGGCAGAATCGTCCGCTACAACACACATTTGCTGTCGTTTTCCTCGACGCGATCCACTTCAAGGTCAAGCAGGATGGGGCCATCGTGAACAAAGCAGCCTACATGGTCATTGGCATCGATCTCGACGGCAACAAAGACGTTCTGGGCATCTGGATCGGGGAGAACGAGTCATCGAAGTTCTGGCTGAGCGTCTTAAACGACCTCAAAAACCGTGGCGTACAAGACATTCTCATCACCTGCGTCGACAACCTGACCGGCTTTACCCAAGCCATCGCTGCCAGCTATCCCAAGACCGAAATTCAGAAATGCATCATTCACCAAATCCGGAACTCCACACGCTATGTCTCCTACAAAGATCTCAAGAAAGTGACAGCCGACCTGAAACCGATCTACAAAGCGGCAACAGAGGACGCAGCCAAACTTGAGCTAGACAAATTCGAGGAAACCTGGGGCACGAAATACCCGCTCATTATCCGCTCGTGGCGCACGAACTGGGAAGAGCTTGCTACGTATTTCAAGTATCCACCCGAGATTCGGAAGCTGATCTACACGACCAACATCATCGAAAGCTACCATCGTCAGCTGCGTAAAGTAACCAAGGGCAAGAGCATCTTTCCGACCGATGAGGCCCTGCTAAAAATGCTCTACCTCGCTACGATGGATGTTATTCGGAAATGGACCGGCCGCGTCCAGAACTGGGGGCAAATGCTCCTGCAGTTATCCGTCTTCTTCCCCGATCGGGTTGGACATCACCTGCGTTAACGCGCTAAGCTCCCCCTCGGGGGATACTGTGCAAAAGAGTTTACACGAAATTCTTGACAGACCCCGGTTTTCAAAATCACGTTCGGTTCGCGTTACTAACGCATATCGTTTTTTAATACAAAAGATACCATCAACAACATCCCTACCATCTCACAGAATCACTTAACCGCGTATCCGGGGCCGGACTCGGCTGCTTTTTCGGCCGGGCTAATAG
>NZ_JBCNAD010000113.1:0-8055 GCF_050477905.1 Neobacillus pocheonensis
GCCCAAATCCGCGACCTCCCGGCCCCTTTGGCCGTGCGAAGCCATTTCCACGAAGAAAAAGCCTCTCGAAAAACAAACCCAACCCCAAAACCTCTGTGGGCCAAATCGAAGAAGCAAAGGCAACGGGCTTGATTCGCATACCGTTCCTGCAGCGCTGGCGCATAGCTCCTGTCGTTTTCGTCGAGCGACATCCGGACGTATTTCGAATCGGTCATTTTAGCCAACCACACCGAACCTCTCCGCGCAAAGGTGGCTTATCTCTTTCGAGAACGCCATCCCGGCAGAGCCGGTCAGACCTTTGCACTCCGAGAACCGGCATGGTTAAAAACGGCTTGACCGCTTCGAAATACGAATGTTCAGCTCTTTGAAAACTTCATACGCTTTGCGCTTGCCAGCTGGCGGCGGGTTTTGCTCATCAAGCCCTAAAGCATTCCGCTCATCGCCGCTCGGGCTAGAGCCGCATGCGAATCCGAATATTCGATTTGACCTAAAAAGTCAATCGAAAATAAAAAATATATCGATAATATGGAGGTTTTACGATGAAAAATGCAAATGTCGCCTTGTTCTTAATTAATTTTGGAAACCAAACTTGGAGATACGTACAAGCTCTTAACGATGAGAATTTAAAAGAATTGGGTACTCATGCGGTATTGAGAGATTTTTGTCCGAACTTCATTAACGAGCTAAAGCGAGGGGAAATGCTGATTGTGGGCGTGAAAGAGGGAGGGCAATACAGAGCAAGCTATAAGGCTATTTTCCTGGAATGGCTAGATAAAAGCTTCTGCCCGGATGCACCTTTTTTTATTGCGGATTTGACAAAGGGATATGATACGGATTTTTTTCGCAAAATTTTGAAATATGGAACCGAGATCAAGACGGTTCATGTTTGGACGGAATTGACGGAGCAGTTGCATCCGGAGCGGAAGGCAGGGGAAACGCTTGGCATCTACCGGGCAACCCCATTATGGGAAATAAAGGGATACGTCAAGCGCGTACCGATCAACGAGGTTTATTCCTTCCGGATTCATACGCCGACTGACATACTGATCCAAGAAGGCGACCGAATCATCTTGGCTGACACGCGCGGCAATACGTACTTTCACGCCGTGAGCAAGCACAAGTACACCGGAAAATTATGCGTTTATTACTCGGAAGATTCATGGGACAGCTTAGAAACGCTTTGCAATAAATTCAGCTGCTACGTTCAAAACATGAACTATCGGCCTAACTGTATGGCCTACGAAGCGGCGCGGTAGGTGAAGTGAAAATGGCTGGGCCGCTTAATCAGCGGCCTAAAGCGCCCCGTCCCCCAGGGGGGCCGGGGTTCCATTCCCTTTAAGAACGGAGGTACAACGGATGAAGTTCAATTTTTATGCGACAGTGATTACGACAGGCGGCTTGCTGAATATATTGGCCCATTCTAATAATGACGGATCCGTTCACGCCGAGCTGGCCGACGAGTTTGGACCGTGGAAAAAGGCATTCATTGACCCGACCGAGTTTCGCGCCTGGTTCCGGCAGCTGCACATCAAAAACGTTTTACGTAAGGCCGAAAGCTATTCCTAGCCCGCGCCACCTGGGAGCCGGATTCACCGGCTCCCAGGTGGAACGATCAAAACCATTCACGAAAAAGGAGCGGATCGAAGATGAATGAGCAAATGAAGAAAGAAGCGCCGATGGTAAGGACATACCGGAAAAAATACTCAGCTTACAATGAAGTCATCGAAGTGAATACGGAAACCGGCGAGTTTCGGCAATTCTTTTATGTTGTACCTAACGGACACGTTGGTAGCAATGGGTTGGAAGTCGGCAAAAGATTTTATCCAGCACGCGAAACGGATGTATCCCGAAGAATTGAAAGACGGATTCGATCTTTACCACTTACCGCGCTATGTTCCTCCATATAAGAGGGAAGTACCATCAGGGATTTCATAAGATCGGCATCCGGAGGCCGTAAGCTCCGGAAAATCAAAATTCAAGAGAGAAAAGTTAACTATAAATAGGGGGTACGTATAAAGATGCTGTATATATGCCGTTTTTGCGGTAATGATGAGGATTCCGAAGAAGCGGAATATGACCCCATTAATAACGGCTTTTGGTGTTCCTGTTGTGACGGATATACCTATCTTGATCCGGACGCGGCTAATGAGCATCGGTTTACGCTCATCTTGGAAGATGACCAAGGGGAAAATTCACTGATTCCTAAAGTTAATGTTTCTATGAATAAACGCGCATCGCCGCTCAGGTATCCAGGAGGCAAGTCCAAAATTATTCCTTACATATATTCGCTAATGCAATCCGGATCGACTCGGACTTTGGTGGGCGCTTATGCTGGCGGGGCTAGTGTCGAGCTTGCTTTACTGATGGCCGGGATTGTAGATGAGCTGGTACTGAATGATCTTGATTTCGGGATTTACGCGCTTTACTGGACGATCAAACATGCACCGTATGAGCTGATCCACCGCATTCGGTCCAAAGCTCCAAGTCATGATGATTTTTTTGCGTGTCAAGCCGTTCTAAAATCCGATTATTCTTCTTGCACGATCTTTGAAGCTGCTTGGGCGCAGCTGCTTGTCAACCGGTTAGCCTATTCCGGAATTTACAAGGCGAATCCGTTAGGGGGCCGCGCCGGTAGCAAACATGACTTGTTATCCCGGTGGAATCCGGATGATCTTTGCAAACGGATCCAGCGCATTCACAACGTTAGCGAACGCATCACACTTTTCAATATAGACGCTTGCCAGCTAATCGAGGAATATTACTGGCGAAGTCAAACGACTATCTTTCTGGATCCACCTTACACTATAGGAAAACAACTATACCGTTGCTACTACAACCGCGATGAACATATCAAATTGAACGTTCTCTTAGAGTCGCTTTATCAAGGAATGCCTGGCGCGGATATTATTTTGTGCTATGACAAACACCCCTTGATTGAAGAAATGTACATGTTGCCTACCATTGAATATTTCAGTCGCGTATACTCCCTTTGATCATTGAACTGTAAAGCACCAATTGTTTGTCGTACCTTACTGCAGCGCTGGCGCGGTCTACCACCGAAGGATCGGAGCGCTGCGCTACCGGCCTGGCCGGGGTCGAGGAAGCCCGCACATTGAGAAAGGAGGGAGTGCCGTGGGAAGCAGACGGCCAGCCGGAAGTCTGCAGCTTTGCTTTGTCTTCCTGGCGCGGCCTGCCGCCGAGGGACCGGAGCGCTGCGCTACCGGCCCCGGCGGGATCGAAGAAGCCCGCATATCGAGCAAAGAGGAAGTTGCCGCGTGAGCAGGCGGCCAGCCGGAAGTCTGCAGCAGCGCTTTGTCTTCATGGCGCGGCCTGCCGCCGAGTGACCGGAGCGCTGCGCTACCGGCCCCGGCTGGATCGAAGAAGCCCGCATATCGAGCAAAGAGGAAGTTGCCGCGTGAGCAGACGGCCAGCCGGAAGCCTGCAGCAGCGCTTTGTCTTCCTGGCGCGGCCCGCCGCCGAGTGACCGGAGCGCTGTACTACCGGCCCGGCCGGGATCGAGGAAGCCCGCACATCGAGAAAGGAGGGAGTGCCGTAGGAAGCAGACGGCCAGCCGGAAGTCTGCAGCTGTGCTTTGTCTTCCCGGCACGGCCGGGGGGACTTATCCGCTCACTAAACACTTAATCCATTTCGTTCCTTGTATGGAAAATGTGTCGAATTATGCAGGAAAAATGAACCATTACAGTGAATATATAATGTTAAGAAAAGGAGTGGTCAAACATGAGAACGTATGAAGATTTTTATAAAGAAAAGGCTGCTGAAATTAAAGTCGGTGAATCGAATATCATGGTTGATGTTGATGATAACCAGCTCATGATAGTTGTGAAGGTAGAGCAAAGCAAGCTAGACCGTATTCGAACCGAAAATAGAGCAAATGGCGGCCCTGGCGTAATGCCAATCCATCTACCGGGACGAAACTCTATTGGTTTGTCTGTCACATCTCCGCTTGATTTTGAGGGGACGTATGGTGCAACTGCAATTATTCCAATTAATGAACAAACGAAAGCTGCTTTGCTAGATGTTATTAATCTGCCGAGCAAATACGTTGAATTTGTTCTTGTTAGTGAAGCCGAGGACGATGTATACGGAATCGGGATTTTTACAAATGAAGTTTCAAAGGAAGTATTAAGAGGAAAACTTGAAATCGTTGGTCAATGATACGGAATAAAGCAAAGGATCTAGCGGCTCTCGGGGTAAGCCCCAAGAGCCGCTAGATTTCTATTGAGCTTCTTTTCCTTCTTATCGTTTCAGAAGAAGACTGAAATATAGGATGGTGAGTTATGGCGATCAAGTACATGAAAGAAGACGACAGATGCAGCGTATGCAGAGGACCGGCGCACGTTAGGAAATATAAGCTTTGCTCTCTACACTATCGAAGATTTTTAAGGGAGCATCGTCTAACGAAGTCCAGGAAGGTGAATGACCCAAGTCAAAGTTTAGGGGCGCTCTATCCGGAAGTTTCAAGAGAGTGGAATTATGAGCGTAACGGATCTATAGCCCCCTATGACGTTTACCCGAATGCCGACGAATTATTTTGGTGGACATGCCCCTGCGATCATACGTATGACATGACTGTTCATAATCGGATAGCTGGGAGGGGGTGTCCTTATTGTAGCGGAAACAGATTGACCGACGAAAATAGCCTGCTAAGTAAATTTCCGGAGATTGCGGCTGAGTGGGACATGGAGAAAAACGGCGATCTTACACCCGATAAGGTACATGCAGTAAAAAAGATGAAAGTATGGTGGAAATGTTCTCCAAAAGGCCACTCCTACCCGGCTTCTATTGATAACCGGACGAACCGGAAGTCAAATTGTCCCTACTGTGCGGGCCGACTCGTTTGTTTCGATAATTGTTTAGCCACCGTTCTTCCTGATCTTGCAAAAGAATGGCATCCGACGAAAAACGGCGAACTGACCCCTTTTCAAGTTACGCCTGGAAAGGCATTACGAGTATGGTGGCTTTGCAGAACAACGAGAGAACATGAATGGATTACTTCCTTAAACAATAGAAGTAAAAATAAGACGAATTGTCCTTATTGCGCTGGAAAGAAAAAATGGCATCCCGGTCAATCACAAGAAACAATCGATTGGAAGCTGCATTATAACGAGTGGTTTGACGAAATGAGCCATAGAGAGCTTCAGCACTTGAATGCTTCAAGCCATAATGATGGATGACCGGGAAGGAAGCCGCTGGGCAAGAATGAATAAATCTAAAATGGAATGCTATAATGAGATGAAAGGGTGTACTTGAGGAGCATGGAATTGAGCTGCTATTCTGCAAAAATTGTGCTGCCAGAAAAGCTATACCATGGGACAAGCCTTAAAATAAATAGCGATGAGTTAAAAGGGTTTTCCCAACAAATGCTTAATCGAAATTATTGGGGGTATGGCAAAGACTTCGGTTTAGGCTTTTATACCACTCACTTATTTGAACAGTCAAAGGAATGGGCCGAAAGAGCGCCGATTAAAAGAGCCAGGTATGAACATATTTCATCGGATCATTATAGAGCTTGTGTATTACAAATCAAGTTCGACTTAACGAAGGTTCGTAATCCACAAATTCTTATGTTTACGGATGCTTCTCGTACCTGGGCACAATTTATTTTGGAAAATCGGTTGCAAACCAAGAAAAGTCTCCCTGCGCTGGATTGGGATCCGGATATTGTGATTGGCTATATGGCCGATAATTCTACAAATAAGCTGGTATCCCAATTTAAATTCGATGACTCCTATACGTTCGATATGTTTTATGATGATATTCAGCGCAAAGAATCCGGAGTGCCTTTACGAATGGATCAGCTGGGGAATCAATATAACTTCTGCAGCGAGGACATGAACGCTGCTTTAGAGCTTGAAGGTTGTTATTTACTCGAAAAAGGAGAGTGGATGTATCATGGCATCGATGATCCGTACTTATCAAGATTTGGATTACTTTGAAAAGCATATCGTCGAAATTCTCAAAGAGGATTATGGGCGAGATCAACAATCGGCTGTCGATATCGTTAATGAGTACATGGATATCTTACAGCTGCTCAATGATGGTCATGAATCCGCAAATTCCTTTGCAGAGATGTTCGATGATGCTTACCGCTCGGGAACTTCGGGGCAAGCGTGGATGGATAATATTAGTAACTACTTGCTTGAGAATGTGACAGAAATAAAGTCATTTCTCGAATTCTTAGAGACTCAAAATACGCCGATGACAATAAGGCCCGATGGCGTATTCGTTATTAAAGGGAAGCCGTATGTGGCGATGTATGTGGGAGAAAGCCATCCGACACATACCGTAAGATGGGGAACTTTCTATGTCAGTTTAGATTTGACTGACATACAGACCATGGATTATGTGACAGGTGACGTTATTTCTCTCGAAGAATGGCGAAGGTTGGAAAAGGAAAGAAGAAATAGGGCCGACTATAATTAAGTCGGCTCTTTTCATTTTAACGGCCCATAATTTGTATTTTATGGGCCGTTAGGTGGTTTGTGTGGCCCGTTAGCTGCTTCATGTGATAAATTCGCAAAATACCGGATCCCGAAGCATTTTATTTCGCGTCCAATTCCGGATTTTAACGAGTGCTTTTATGTGCGGATCCAAAAATACGTATTTGTCATTTTCTCCGATGATGAATGGTCTGCTCTTGGCATAGAATGTTTTTCTTGCTTGCGGATTTGTTCCCAGGCGAATGATCCCGGCCGGCCGATATTTCCCGTTTTCTTCAACTGCAGTTAACCATCCGAATTCTTTTTTATCGAATCCAACGAGGGCCACAGATTCATATTCCCAGCGGATCACCTTTAGCCATTCCGGGGACTTTTTTGAAACGTAGAGGGAATTTTTCTTCTTTATTGTATAACCTTCAAGCTTTTGCTGTTTGACGATTTCAAATAGGTTGGATGCTTGTGTGCCGTCAAACTGAGGGATGATTTGGATTAGGGGATGGGGAGGCAGGACTTGTTCTAATATTTTCCTCCGTTCGGTTAAGGGAAGTTTTGTTAAGTCTTTTTTGTAGTAGGGAATATCCCATACGATATAATTTACCGGCCGCGCAGCTGCAGCTCTTTTTATTTTATCGCTTTTCTTTAAAGCGAAGCGTTCCATGATAAGCTCGAAATCTACTTTGCCGGTTTCCGGATCGGTCATGCATACTTCTCCGTCCAAACAAAAATCTCCCGATAGTTTTAAATCCAAAAGCTCCTCATATTGATTCGTAACGATAGTTCCATGGCGTGTATACAGCTGGCGTTTGTCGTTTTGCTGCGTATACATCAACCGGTGTCCGTCGATTTTAGGCTCTACGACTGCATTTGGATCATTGATTGCCGCCTCTGATGCCGTTTCTAAAAGCATGGGCGAAATTTTCATGGTCATCACCTAATCTTAGTGTACAGGACCGGGAAGGTGTTTTTTAGTGGTAAATGAAGGTGATATTTATTTTTATCCCCCAGCTCGTTCAGTCGGGAACGCCAAGCGACTCCACCGGCAGGTGCAAGCACCTAAAAGCCGGTAGATTCCATTGGCCTTCTTCTCCTCCTTTGCGTTCCGATGAAAATAGAATACCCTAATGGACAAATTGTAAGGAGCTGCAGCTGCAGCTCTATTTGCATTTGCCCGTTCCGGATCCAAATCCAGGACCGCACCGGCCAGGACGCGCACGTTGCGCGCGCACTAACCGGCATGAAGGCCGGGCGCTGCCCGAATGGAAGCCACCGCCGCGCGGCGGTGGCTTCGGATACTCTTGTGGCCGCCAAGACCGGAGGCCGCCCAAATGCGCGACCTCCCGGCCCTTCTGGCCGTGCGAAGTGATTCCGAGAAGCGAAAACCTCTCGAAAGAGAAAACCCATGGTGGGAAGACTCGAAGAAGCAAAAGGCCGGGGCTTGATTCGCAGGCCGGTGCTGCGGCGCTGGCGCTTGCTCCTGTCGTTTTCTACGAGCGACATCCGGACGTATTTCGAATCGGTCATTATAGCCAACCACACCGAACCTCTCCGTGCAATGGTGACTTTTCTCTTTCGAGAACGCCATCCCGGCAAGCCG
>NZ_JBCNAD010000114.1:0-911 GCF_050477905.1 Neobacillus pocheonensis
GTAAGCGTCGCAAGATACATATATTTTCGCAGCTTGGCATTTCCACGTTTCGAGATCACGATCTCTCCCTTGCGTTTTCCTGACGTACTTTCGGCCAGGTTTAATCCAGCTCTCCTCAGCAATTGACGACCGTGGGTATACTGTCTCAAGTCACCTGCACCGGACAGAATCGCTGCAATGTAAATCGTTCCGAGACCTTTTACCGACCGAAGCTGGCTGACCAGAGGAATCCCTTCCAGTAACGTTCCGAGTTGCCGTTCGACCTGTTCTAAGATGTTGGTAATCCGTTCAAACTCATCTAACAAACGCTGTAAATCTTGCTTTGCCTCCTTGAGTGCAGCGGTCTCTCCTACACTATATCTGGCTTTGGAGAGGAGTTCGGCAGCTTTCTGTCTGCCCGTAGTACCTCCGGCTCGCTGCATGTATGCTCTCCAACCCGTAATGACACTTTCAATGGATAGACCATGAAGATCAGTCGGGGAGGGAAACGCTTTGAGGGTTGCTATCGACCGTGGGCATGTCCAATCCTTAAAGACAGAAGCGTATTCAGGGAAATAAATATCCAGCCAGCGAATAATTCGATTCTGCAGCCGAACGCTGTTGGTGACCCAAAATTCTCGATCACTCATCATCGTACGAAGCCTCTGGAAGTCCTCAGCTTGGCGAGTATATTCGTAGTAAAAACCACGGCTGACAGCGTCTGCAATGACGAGGGCGTCTTTGGGATCGCTCTTGGAAGGACAGTTATCACGGTTTTCCTTATTTCGTTTTGTTGTGGCGGGATTCACTAAGACAACGTTTAGTCCCAGCTCAACCAGCCAATTGGCCAGGTTGTTCCAATAGTGTCCTGTCGGTTCCATGCCAATGATGAGGCCCTGTAACCTGTGCTTCTGCTGTAATCCCTCTATCCA
>NZ_JBCNAD010000115.1:0-4650 GCF_050477905.1 Neobacillus pocheonensis
CCACGGAAGTTTGTAGCTTGCGCTACATGCGTCTCCTTGGCCATGTCGATACCGACAACAAGATGAGAGGTGGTAATTCGTTCAATCCGTTGATTTTGTCCGTGTGATTGATTAAACTTCATAGTAAGAGCGCCTCCTTGATGGTGTTGGGTCTCAAACCCGTCGATAAACCCATCATACCGAGGCGCTCCTTTTTTGACAAAGTCCATTTCTTAGGACTAACAGGAATGTTTAGCGTTCTCTAACTGTTTCTTCTCGGTCATCTTCCCGCTGGATGAGGATTTCATTACATGAGTCACAACGATCAATTACCTTCGGTGGCTTACTCGTGAGGTGAAACGTCTGGCCACAACCAGAACAAATCCTTCTTCCAGTTGCACGTCCCAAAAGTATATTTTCGTCGACTTCTACATATATGGCAAGATCAATCTTCTTAGCTTCTGAAGCTAGATGTTTTTCTAACGCTTGAGCCTGCACGATGTTTCGCGGGAAACCATCCAACAGAAAACCCTCTAAACAATCAACATTATTCAATCTTTGTAATGCGATTCCTATCGTGACCTCGTCAGGTACCAATTCTCCTTTGCTCATATATTCGTTTGCTAATAAACCTAGTTCTGTCTTGTCTTTAACTGCCTTTCTAAATAAATCTCCAGTAGAGATGTGCGGGATACGTTGATTTTCGATGATAACTTTAGCTTGTGTGCCTTTACCAGCCCCAGGTAATCCAAGCAAGATAATATTCATTCTTAAACCTCCTCGTAAAGTGTTCTCACTAAACAAAGTATAGAAAAGTTGACCAAATGCTTCCAGATAATTCACGTAATCTGCCCTTTAGTTGAACTACAAACCAGAGACATATGTATCGAATGTCTTATTTTGGAGCTGCGCGGCTGGCAGCTCCTTCGTATTACAAGATAATTAAAAAAGAAGCAGCGACTGTTGAGTGGAAAATTTAGCAGGTGATTATCGTTATAGAGTGTGAAGAGAGTCAATCGGATACAGTGGAAGATATATTTGGCATCACTTTGCGTTGGGGACTTCAAGAATTGTATAAGCTATGTCTGATACTGGAAATTGCCGGCAACCTGGTTCTAGTTTTTTATAGAGCTCTTGTTCTTAGCGTAATAATGGCTGCTACACATTCTCCCCCCGTAGAATACTCGAAAGCATTAGTTTTTCAAAATCTAATGTGATAAATCTTTTCTACTTGGACAATATAATTTTGGAGGTGTCGGAGACATGAATAAAACTCAATTAAAACTAACATCGACGGAAATCGGAGCCTTGTGGGGAGAATACGTAAATGGCACAATGGTAAATTGTGTGAATAAATATATGCTTACAATTATAGAAGATACTACCATTAGAGAAATTTTTGACGATGCAATAAAAACAACTGAAAATCAAATGAAGCAGGTTTCTGCTTTTATTATTAGTGATGGATTTCCTTTACCCATAGGGTTTACAGATTCAGATTTAAACCCCAATATAAGAAGGTTATTTTCAGATCTTTTTTGTTTGGATTATTTATATCTCATGACAATACATGGTTTAAACGGTCATTTATTTTCGATTAGTACATCAGTTAGAAAAGATTTAAGGGATTTTTTTGATTCCTGCTTGACAGATGGAAAAAATATGTATCATCGGACCATTGATTTATTACTTGATAAGGGGCATTTTCAAAAAGACCCTTATTTTTTCCCCCGTTCAAACCCTGAATTTATAGATAGCAAAAAATATCTTGATGGTTTTTGGGGTGATAAGCGTCCTCTTTCGGCCGTAGAAATAGGAAATATTTCCCTCAATCTGAAGAAAAGTATTATGGCGAAAACACTTGGTATTGCGTTTAGTCAAATTGCCGGTTCCAAGGAAATAAGGAAGTTTCTAACGGATGCAGTTCAAACTTCAAATGAACACATTCAATTACTAAGTAAAAAACTAAAAGATGATAATTTGCCTGTACCGATGTCATGGGAAACTGAAGTAACCGACTCTACAGATTCACCGTTTTCAGATAAACTTATCATGTATCACATTGGTTTTTTGTTTCTTACTTCGCAAGCATATCACGGGTTAGGACTAGCGGGTTCTATGAGGTATGATCTAATTCTCGATTATGAGAGAGTAATTCTTAAAGACCTAACAGTAACAAAAAATTGGGTTGATCTCATGATAAAAAATAAATGGCTAGAACAACCTCCAATTGCACCAAACAGAAAAGAAATTGCTAAAAACCAATAATTATCCAGCTCATTAAAATTCCCCTCTTTAAAGATGTTCAACGAGGGGGTTTTCGATGTTCTACTTGCATTAATCTGCATCTATCGAGTAGGAGGGGGCGACTAACCCCCGTCCTCTCACACCACCGTACATGCGGGTAAGGTATTTTATTGAGCTCTCGTACCCGTTTAGCACAATGATTCTCTATAATCGAAGCTTGATCTATACTTCTCCCCAAAATATCTCAGTTTCATAATCGAATAGAACAATACCATCCTGATTATTCCTATCAAATAGATTTCGCAGTTCCGTCATCATCGGATTGTAATTCGGATGCCCGGGTACAGGGCTGTAGGAAGATGATAGCAACCGGCCTCTCAAGCCCTCGAAATCGAACTCCTGACTCATTCTGAATCGCTCTTCATGCATCGTACCTTCCTTGAAAAAAGAGAGAAGCATCGTCTGAGAAATATTTTTATGATTGACTTTTTCGTAGTCGGTTCCGTATGTATGAAGCAGTTGATCGTACTCTTCACGAAATGAAGTACCGTTTGTAAGACGGGAATTCCAGATTAGTATTACTCTCCCACCCGGCTGTAGAATTCTACGGAACTCGGTTTGCGCTGCTAAGCGATCAAACCAGTGAAACGCTTGTGCGCAGACAATAAACTCAACCGACTGATCAGGTAATCCAGTAAATTCTGCAGAACCTGATATAGTCTGAAAGTTCGGATTGCTTTCTAACATTTGCTCGGCGGCTACCCGCATTGCCTGATTCGGCTCGACCGCGATCACATAGCTTCCGCGTTCCAGAAGTAGCTTTGAAAAGATCCCTGTACCGGAACCGATGTCTGCTATTTTACTGTTCGAACGCAAACCGACGAAGTCATACAAATAATCAACAGCCTCTTTCGGATAGCTCGGGCGGTACTTCAAATATGAATCGACCCGGTTCGAAAACCTTTCTCTACTGTTCATCTCTCGTCACTCTCCCAGAATAGCGGTAAACGATTCGTTGACAACGTCGATTTCTGAAGTAACCATGTTAATACCTTCCCCTCTAGGCTAGGCTATCTAGACTTCATTACACTACTTTTCTCTCTTTATCTTAGAATTCCTTCCTGTTTATTCCATTATTCTGCCCGTTAACGTAATGAAGCCGCCGGTCGTGCCGGCAGCCTCGTAATGGGATTTTGCTATCGCAACCCAACGTAAAGCCATCTACTCTAACATCGTCTGTGCCGCTCCACCGCGGGAGCTCCTATGAACTAAACCATACTATGGCTGGTCTGTGAAGGGCTTGTGGGATGAGTTGAAATGCTGCATGTCGATGCCGCTCCATATATTGGGCACTTTTACTTTGTCCGGTTTCTCAAATACCAGGAACGCCGACGGCAGATACCTCATGCCGTAGCTGCTGGAAGGACGATTGACCACCTCGTTGTTCTTGACAAGCACGGACGAGGAACCGCCATCCAGATTGGCCGCTGTCACGGCTCCTTTCTCAAGCAGCAGCTTCTGGGCATCATAAAGCGTGGCGCCCACGGAGTAACCGGGTTGCCTTCCATCGATCACCAGGAACAGAATGGTCCCGTCCCTCGTTTGAGCCATACAAGTACGGGGAGCGATGCCCCATCCTTCGGCCTCGTTCTTGATCAGCCCTTTACCGTTAACAATAAACTTCGGCGAAAACGATACCGCCTCCGTGACGCCCATCTTGAGCAGTTCGGAAGGCTTATATTTACCGGCAATCATTACCCCGTTGCGGTCGAGTCCGACGACGTTCACCGGATCCTCCATACCGCCGTCGTTGTACAGCAGTTTGCCGCCGGACATGACGATGCCGGACGGCTTAAATCCGTTGCCGTCGTAATTGGGATCATCGAATGCGCCACCGTTCACTCCGGCAATCGCCCCGGTACGTTTGACCATGCTCAAAATCTGCTCGCCTTGACCGACGATACTAGTGGTCACCACCCGGATCATCTTCGGATTGTGCACGGTGAGCAGGTAGCCTTTAAATTTATTGCCGCTGACGGGCTCAACCGACACGGTGTTATTAGGCTGAGTCACAGGAAAGACATTATGATTATCTTTCTCCGAGCCCATCGCGTCGAATTGCGCGAGATAGTCTTCTACGCGGCGATTCATTTCGTCCTGACCGATTAAAAATTTCGCATAATCGCGATGCTGCGTTGTAATGAGCGTATCGGCTATCATATAACGGAGCTCGGTGCCGGAAGCAGTGAAATAGAACCACATCGAAAAGCCGGACATGGATAATAATACAAGTAAGATAGCATAGAAAAATAACGATTTGCGTTTGCGCCGCTTTCGTATCCGTGCTGGAGCAGCTTCCGTACGGTCATACGAATAGCTTGGATTCAACAGGCTCACCTCAATTTTTGAAACATAACCTAGAGT
>NZ_JBCNAD010000116.1:0-684 GCF_050477905.1 Neobacillus pocheonensis
CCTTACCTATCTGTATGAACAAGAAATGATAAAATTAATTGTATTTATTGTTTGTATTTAGCGATGTTAAAAGCATTGTGTGGTATAGATTCATTAATGATGTGTAAAATCATGCATAAACGATTAAAACGGACAAGTTGAAACCCCTTGGTGTCCAAGAGGTTTTTAGTTTGCGTAATTCCTAAAATTCCTGTTTTGGTAACAGAAAAGAAATTTAGTATCTAAAAGACACTGAAAATAAGGGATTTTGCTTAGGTTGATAATGAGAAAGATAGTGAGGATGGTGGTGGTGATAGTACCCCATTTCATGAAGTGGGTGTCCGTATCCCATAGGGGTTCCGTAGTATGAATATGGAAAATATCCTGTTCCATAATGATAATGCATATACGCTCTCATGTCTGGATTCATGTTTTCACCTACTTTTTTTAGAGAGAATGTCTATCCTCTTTCAGGATATGACCTAATATCTAGGAAAGAGCTTATATTTATTCAAAATTAGGTGATTACTAAGGGATTTTCTCCATTTTCTTAAACCACATTTCGTTACTTCAATGACGATTCTAAATCCATAATTTCCTCTTCAGCTAACAGGTGCAAGAGTGGATTAACACCAGCTGCTTCGGCGGCTTTTTTTGCTTGTTCCACTAACTAGGCAGGTTAGATGTGCGAAATGTTCCTCGTTT
>NZ_JBCNAD010000117.1:0-1156 GCF_050477905.1 Neobacillus pocheonensis
AATCAAAGAAAATGGTTTAACCGATAACTTTAGCTGAACTAGGGGTGCTATCCATGAACTTTGAACTTAACGAAGATATTCTGTTTATGAAATCGAACGTCAGAGATTTTATTCAAACCGAGGTTGAAGCGGTTGCGATGCAAATTGAAGAAGAAAACCATATTCCAGAAAGAATTATCAATCTCTCAAAGGAGTTAGGGCTGTTTGGGTTAAGTATCCCTGAAGAGTATGGCGGCCTTGGGATAGGCATGGTGGGTAAATGTGCTTTGTACGAGGAAATTGGGCAAACACATAATGGCTATACCACATTAATTGGGGCTCATACAGGCATTGGAACCGTAGGAATCGTGGAAATGGGAAATGAACTGCAAAAGAAAAAGTTTCTCCCTGATATGGCAAGCGGAGAAAAACTGGGAGCATTTGCATTGACTGAACCTGATGCTGGTTCAAATGCGGCAAATTTAAAAACTACGGCTGTAAGAAGGGGGGATAAATACATCTTAAATGGCCTGAAGCATTACATTACAAATGCCACTGAGGCAAGTGTATTTACGGTCATGGCTGTTACAGATCCTGAAAAAGGGGCTAAAGGCATTACCTCGTTTATTGTGGAAAAAGATTTCCCTGGGTTTCAGGTCGGAGCAGTGGAAAAAAAGATGGGTTTAAGAGGTTCACATTCAGCGGAATTAATTTTTGAAGATTGCGAAGTTCCAGTGGAAAATGTACTGGGCTCAGAAGTAAATGCTCTCAAAATTTTAGCAAATGGCCGAGCAGGTCTTGCTTCACGAAATCTCGGATCCTGTCAAAAACTATTAGAAATGTCGACCAGATATGCTAAAGAACGAATCCAATTTGGTAAACCAATCATCAAGAATCAGGCAGTCAGCCACATGCTTGCGGAAATGGCGGTTGAAATTGAAGCGCTCCGTTCCTTTACCTACCGTGTGGCTTGGATGGTTGATTCAGGAATGAAGGTTATCAAAGAAGCGGCTATGCTGAAGCTTTATGGTTCAGAGGTGTATAACCGTGTGGCAGATAAAGCTGTGCAAATTCATGGGGGTTTGGGTTATATCGCCGACTATCCTGTTGAACGCTACTATCGTGATGCCAGGATTACCAGAATCTATGAGGGCACATCTGAAATCCAGAAAAATAT
>NZ_JBCNAD010000118.1:0-1266 GCF_050477905.1 Neobacillus pocheonensis
TTAAAGACCGATTTAAAGACCGATTTAAAGACCGATTTAAGACTGATTAAAGCTCTCGATTAATGATTGAAGGGACTATATAAGGACAAGGACTGATAAGGATTTTTTGTAAGTTATTCGAAGAGGGCCGTTGGCATCGTCTAACACCGTATTCACGCTGCGGTCGCTATGCTCCATTGGTCTGCCAGGAGATAATTCGAAGGTGTAATATCAGGCAGACAATCCTGCGAACCTAAGTCCTGACGGACCCGGCACTGCGTGCCTTAAGGTTCTCGGATTCGTGAATACAAGAACGCTATGAGAAAGTGATGTAGTTATAAAACATTGTATAGTGGGAGATTATTCAAGATGATTCGAAATACAGTAAGAGCATTGATTATTCAGGAAGACAAGCTTTTATTAATAAAGAAAAAGAGACCGAATATAGGTATTTACTACGCATTACCTGGAGGAGCTCAAGAATCGAATGAAACATTGGAACAGGCTTTAATTCGCGAATGTATAGAAGAACTAGGTATTGAAATATCGAGTAGTAAGTTAGTCTGTATAAGAGAATACATATCGCGCAATCATGAATACTCTTTCATTATGAAGGAAGTTCATTCCATTGATTTTATTTATGAGTGCAACACTCAATTCCTTAATAATGAATTAAGAAGCTTACAAGCTGATGTTGGACAGGTCGGGATTGAATGGTTACCCATTAATGAAATTAAGAAGACAGTATATAAGTCAGAAGAATTATTAGAACCATATAAATTTCCTAGAACAACCAATGAATTCTTTAAAGAATATTTTTCAGATCATTTAATAAAACCATATTCTAGCAAGATATTTGAAAGTATTCCATAGAAGACATCACCATCTCATAACACCGTATCTACACTGCGTCGCTATCACTCCTCGGTCTACCCGAGGCTTTTCGAGGAAGCGGAGTCAGGCAGACAACCCTGCGAAGCTAAGTCCGCAAGCGGACCCGGCCGCTCAAGCGCCTTAAGCCTTTCGGGTTCGTAGATACAAGAACGTTATAAGAAATTGGCGCAGAACGTTATAATATAAGCCGAAATCGAACTATTCCCGTTTTTAATTGCTAAACCTGAAGGGCTAACAAGACTTAAAAGGATTGACAAGACTTAAAAGGACTGAGAAGACTTAAAGGACTGACAAGACTTAAAAGGACTGAGAAGACTTAAAGGACTGACAAGACTTAAAGGACTGAGAAGACTTAAAGGACTGACAAGACTTAAAGGACTGAGAAGACTTAAA
>NZ_JBCNAD010000119.1:0-1786 GCF_050477905.1 Neobacillus pocheonensis
TAACGGAGAAGATCACTATACAATTGGATTTAAAGTTAAAAACATAGAGGGCTTTCATAAATTTTTGCAAGGACTTGGAACAAAGATCAATGACATTCAAGATGAAGGGGTTGTGGGTAAATTTTTTACATTTTATGATCCGTTCGGAAATATGTTTGATGTACATCAGCCACCAAACAAAACACCGGCTAGACACCCTTATTATGGACAATGCACCTCTTATTCGATATGACTCCTAGCATTGCTCCAATTTGCTTCGTTTTTCATCGAATTAGACCTTAATCTGCTTCGGTTTTACAGTTCCTTGCTTAATTGCCTCCATATATTCGTATGGCGAGAAGTCGTAGATGCTGCCATGGATTCGGATGCGATTGTAATCCTGGATAAACTGACTGACGATTTCATAAGCCTGTCGATAGGTCTTAAACTCATGGCGACGATAACACTCGGATTCCAGAATGGCATGAAACGATTCAATATGAGCGTTCTTATTCGGCGTCTTTGGCGGTATGCGTTCGTGGATGATTTCAAACACCGCGCACGCCTCTTCAAATCGATGACTAATGAACTGTGGACCGTTGTCTGATCGGATGACCGGCTTATTCACTTTGTCAAAGAGTTGGCGCTTCATCAGTGCTTCATGCGTGATCTGAACGAGATGCTGGGCTTCACAGGTCAATCCGATATGATAGGCGATGATGACGCGATCAAAGACATCAATGATGCTCATTAAGAAGAAGAATCGCTGCTCGCCGTGGAGCCTGCCATACTTAATATCCGTTTCCCAGAGCTGATTGGAGTCTGTTATGACGCGATTATTAGCCACTCGTTTGGGATACTTGATCTTAAGCTGTCGCTGGGGGCGAAGCACATCCATTCGCTTGCAAAGGCGGTAGACCTTCTTTTTATTGATCCGCAGACTATGGCGTCTTCTGAGTAACACCGTTAGCTTGCGATAGCCGTATGACGCGCCCTCGCCTGCCAGAAACTCCATGATCCACTCGCAGATTTGCTCGTCGCTGACTAGCTTGCCATCTTGTGTATACGATAAGCCCGGCACGGGACGACCAGCGCTGTGTGTCGCCACTGCCACCGCTTGCTGCCTTCTGCTCACATGGGCATAGTAGGTGGATCGCTCCACATCAAGCACACGCAGCACAAAGCTGATGCAATGCCCTTGACCAATATACTTCTGAGCGATTTCTATTTTATCCGCAAGTGCGGGTTCGTTTTTTTTAGTAGGTCTTTGAGAATGTCCCTCTCGAGGGCTTGCTCGGCGTAGAGCTTCTTAAGCTTTTCGTTCTCTTTTTGAAGCTGTGCATAATCTTCAGCTGTTGGAATGAACTTCGCCTGCTTGATGCTTGTTCCCTCTAACTGATCGAGATCCTTTCGGTTCAGTTCTCTGGCCCACCTAAGAACCATCTTCGGATCGAGTTCATGCTGCCTTGCTACGGCGGTCATGTTTCCAATTTCTTCTCCTTTGGCGACCACCATCTTCTTGAAATTCAGGTCGTACTGCTTCTTCTTCATTTCGTTCCCCTCCGCCTCAATATTATTGTATCGAAGTAAGGGATGTACTGTCCAAATTCATTTGGGGGCTAAAAAGGCAAGCATAGGTATGACGAAAACGATGTGGATATACATTAACTTTGAGCCCTCCCCGATCAGCAAGACGTTTTAAAGCCCACCTGATCGTCGGAATAGCCATCCGTTTTGTAGGATGTGTATCGGTTACAAATAAGGCCTTGCAAGAGTCCTCGCGGCTGGGTCTGTCAAGAATTTCGTG
>NZ_JBCNAD010000120.1:0-11535 GCF_050477905.1 Neobacillus pocheonensis
TAGCCACGTTTAACCATGCCGGTTCTCGGAGTGCAAAGGTATGCCCGGCTTGCCGGGATGGCGTTCTCGAAAGAGATAAGCCACCATTGCGCGGAGAGGTTCGGTGTGGTTGGCTAAAATGACCGATTCGAAATACGCCTGGATGTGGCTCGACGAAAAACGACAGGAGCAAGCGCCAGCGCTGCAGGAACGATCCGCGAATCAAGCCCGTTTCCTTTGCTTCTTCGAATTTGCCCACAAGGGTTTTAGGGGGTTGGGGTTTGTCTTTCGCGAGGGTTTTCTTCGTGGAAATGGCTTCGGCGGCCAGAAGGGCCGGAGGCCGCGGATTTGGGCGGCCTCTGGTCCTGACGGCCACAAGAGAATCCGAAGTCACCGCCGCGTGGCGGTGGCATCCATCCGGGCCATGCCCGGCCTTCGCACCGGTTAGGCGCGCGCATCGTGTGCGTCCTGGCCGGTGCGATCCGGCCCGATCCGGATTTAGGCATAAAAAAACAG
The DNA here is from genome assembly GCF_050477905.1 of Neobacillus pocheonensis. Taxonomy (NCBI): domain Bacteria; kingdom Bacillati; phylum Bacillota; class Bacilli; order Caryophanales; family Bacillaceae; genus Neobacillus; species Neobacillus pocheonensis. The sequence goes on from NZ_JBCNAD010000120.1 coordinate 496, forward strand.
CTCTCCGTGAGCTGTTCAAATCGCTAATTCGATTTTATTTAGACATACCTTGCAATAGCTTTATAATCCCCTTCTGTTAATTCTTGTTTAAGATGCTTTTTAAATTCTTGTCTGATTCTTTCCCTGACCCCATGAACATCATGGCTCAAACTTCCTTCTTTTTCATGGATGACATTGATACACTTGAAGATATCAGCGTAATAAGTTACCTTCAAATCTTTAGCAATTTCTTCAAGAACTTCGCCATGACAATTTCGATCAACCAGCTTTGCATATTTTGAAATCACTTCGCTTGTTATCATTTCATTTTTCCTCCAATTCATATGAACTTTTATTCACTTCAACTTGCCTTCCTTGGTAATCCGGGGGCCACTGCCCCCAGCCATTAAACTGCAGCGGAGCTTGTGGCCCGGAATTGGATCCCGGAAAAAACTTTCAAGCGCTTCATGGTTTTCGCCTTTGGATCGCATATGTAAAGCCGCTGGTTTTCCTGGACGTTCATCCCGTCAGCGAATGTGTTCCGGATAGCATCAAACCAGGCTTTCGCGCTGCTGATTGTCTCTTCATCACCTTCCAACGGTAAGAGATCAGTTCCGTGATTGCGAACAAACCAGCAAAAAGGTACATTTCCAATTTGCTCCAAACGGGATAAATCCAACTCGTAAAAATCCATGTGATAAGCTTTCACCACTTTCCCGACCACTTTTTCCATATCCAGGACGAACGGATCCGTTCCAAACCTTTCCCACAACCGGGTTACGTTTTTCAATTTGGCTTCAGCTCTTTCTATCTGCTCCGGATCCGGCCAGCTGGAAAGCTGGGCTTTTTGAAGTTCGGCGTTTAGTTGGTCAAGGATCTTGTTTATCATGGTTTCATTCCTCCGTTTGATAATTTACTTTTATTCTGTTGGATGCCGGGGCCAGTGGCCCCGGCTGCGCCGGTTATTGGCATTGCCCCCGGCCTCTTAGTTCCAGAAAAATTTTTTCAAGTACCATAAACCGCTTGGCGTGTTGTAATCGAATTTGAATTTTTCAACGTAGTTTGAAACGACATAAATATTTGTTCCTTCCGGCGTTATTTCTTTGTATGCCCGTACCATGCAGCCGTTCATTTTGATTACAATTTGCGGCAAGTGAAGAACCTCGGCGCGGTTTCCAATCATCGAAACGCGATATGCGCCGTTAATTTTGTATGTGTCTTCCTTGATCTTCTCCCCCAGGCTCAACCCGAATTTTTTCATCCATTTTTCCAAATGTTCCGGGGTTTTGAAAGACGTTTCTCTTGACCCTCCCGAATACACAATGAACATATTGTCATCACGGCCCGGCTTCAACTTGACCAGTGTATAGTTGCCTTCAAGCGGTGGTACATAGCGTTCTTTTTTTGTTTTATCCGGTTTAGTGGCTAATGCCTTAGAAATCAATTCCGGATCCAAACCGTTCTCGTTAGCGCTCGGATAAATAATGTCATCCAACATTTGAAGATATGATGCTGTATGCTCTCCGACCAGCTGCACATATTGTTCTGGCGTGATATGTCCCGGAAGCCGTTTGCATATGCCACCGTAAAACTCGCAATTGCTTTTCACATGTTCATATAAATTGCCGTAAACTCTATCCCTTTGCTCCAATTCATAACAGCCTTGATATATAAAACCATTGGTGAAAAGGATCTCAAAGTCGGTTTTGTAATAACCTTCCTTTGGAGCTGTGAGCGCCATTCTTTTTAAAATTTCGTTGGCCTCATCCCAGGAAGAAGCAATGCCTTTTTTGCCACATTCAGCGCTCGGGCCTTCACCACGGACTATAACAATCCGTTTCACTTGAACATGCGTCATGTATCCGTATTTCAGCGCTCTTTTAAGCTGCCGATAATCCATATCGTTTAACGCTTCATATTCAGCGCCCCAGCCTTGCGGATCGGTCGAATGAGCATCTAGGATGTTCCAAACATTCGCAAATTCAGGGAGTGCCTTCACGGCCTCTAAAGCAGCTGCTTGCGCTTTGGTGATGGTTTCGGGTCTAATTGTTTTCGTCATGGAAGATCATTCCTTTTCGTTTTTTTATTTGACAAATTTGTTTAAATCGAATATTCGGGGGAAGTTGCCTGTCTAGCCCGAGCGGTAATGAGCGGAAGGCTCTTGCCGGTTTGATGAGCAGTTTTCCTTCTGCGTTGTTGCTGCGTAGCGTATGGAGTTTTCAAGGAGCAGAACATTCGTTGTCGTAGCCGTCATAGCGCCCTTTATCATGCCGGTTCTCGTCGTGCAAGGACTTGCCCGGCTTGCCGGGTGGCGTTCTCGAAAGAGATAAGCCATCCTTGCACGGCGGGGTTCGGTATGATTTGCTATGATGACGGATAAGACAACGGGGAATGTTCCTCCGCGGAAAAGTCCAGGAGCCTAGCAGCTGCAGACGGTACAACGGTTGCGAATCGAACCGGCGCTCTTGACCTGGCTCTTGACCTTGGCCCTTGCCCTTTTCTATTTCTTTCAAGAGGGGTTGGCTTCTTCGGAATCGCCTCGTCCCGGCCAGAACGGCCGAGGGGCTGCGGATTTGGGCAGCCTTCGGTTGTGGCGGCCACCGCTTGAATCCGAAGCCACCGCCCCGCGGCGGTGGCATCCTTCGGGCGCAAGCCCGGCCTTTGCGCCGGTTAGGGCGCGCGCATCGTGCGCGTCCTGGCCGGTGCAGCTCTGCAACAAAAAAAAGCCGGTGAGCAGCATTGAGCTGCTTTCCGGCTGGATCCGTTAGCGGATCATAATTATATAGCGGATTCGGCGGTTATTGGGTCTACATATTTGGACAAGTACAAATTCCCGTGATTCAAAACATATACGTCCTGGCGCGTTTTCTTAACCCTACGTTGCTGTTCCTCGCCTATAAATTCATTTTCTATCGGCGTACCGTCTTCCATTTTAATTTCCCTGATGACTGCGCTTTTGCCCGTTGTCTTAACGATTTGGAAAGCTGCTCTAATGTTGTTGCTTGTACTCCATTTTAAAACTACAATGTCACCAGCGTTAAAGGGGTTTACTGTTTCTTCCTTCTTATCCGTCCAACCTTCGGGGATTTGCATTTCTTGAATTTCTGCATATGGTTTTTGGCAATAACAATTTTTTAAATGTTCCTCTACATACTGGCCGTAAACTGTTTTCGGATTTGTTTTTGTTACCGTCGCCCAAGATCCTCTAACCTTAATTAGATAGCCGACTTTGACTGTTTCTTTGTTGTACTCATAACCTCCGGCTTCATCCATGCAGTTTTGAAGGAATGCAAGTTTATCGACTTCGTATTCCATACGATCTAATAATCTTGCAAGCCATTCTTCATTATTTTTTTCCTCTGCCTGAACGATATATCTTTCAATGCTGCGAATTTGTTTTTGGCATTCTTCTATCCTGTTATTGAGATAACGTTTATTTTTAAGTTGTGACTGATCCGCTGTTTCTCTCGCAATTCCTGCACGTTCCTTGAAATACTCGCTTTTGCGGTATTCATCAAACCCCTTGCGATAACGGTCTAAAATTCTATTTCTTTGATTTGTGAATGCTCTGCCTCTGCTACTGTTTATATTCGGCTGCGTCAGCCATGACCAGTCTTGACGATTTTCATTAAATTCCTGTTGTAATCCTGCGGCTCTATTCGCTGCGTTATCTGCATACCCATCGTAGCGCTCCGCTCTACGCTCTGCCTTTTCTGCTTTGCGTTCTAACTGTTCAGCATATGACAAGCGTTCGCCTTCCTGTCCTCCATTCGTAAAGCCCAAACGTTCTGCGATCCGAATTGCTGAATAGTGGTTATTCGTTGATTTTGATACCCATGCACCCACCGATCCAGCCCATGAAAAGAAGCGCTTCATTTCTTTCTTTTGGTCTTCTGGCAATGCCTTATATTCCTCTTTCGTAAAACGCAGTTCTATTTTCTGTGTTTCGCGGTTCAATACGTATTGTTTTTCCATCGTTCATTCTCCTTTTTTTCTTGACAAATTTGTTTAAATCGAATATTCGGGGGAAGTTGCCTGTCTAGCCCGAGCGGCAATGAGCGGAAAGCTCTTGCCGGTTTGATGAGCAGTTTTCCTTCTGCGTTGTTGCTGCGTAGCGTATGGAGTTTTCAAGGAGCAGAACATTCGTTGTCGTAGCCGTCATAGCGTTCTTTATCATGCCGGTTCATGACGCGCAGGGATTTACCGGCTTGCCGGTGGCGTTCTCGAAGAGATAAGCCATCTTTGCGCGGCAGGGTTCGGCATGATTTGCTATGATGACGGATACGACAACGGGGAATGTTCCTCCGCGGAAAACACCCGGAGCCTAGCAGCTGCAGACGGAACAACGGTTGCGAATCGAACCGGCGCTCTTGACCTGGCTCTTGACCTGGCTCTTAACCTGGCTCTTGACCTTGGCCCTTGCCCTTTTCTATTTCTTTCAAGAGGGGTTGGCTTCTCCGGAATCGCCTCGTCCCGGCCAGAACGGCCGAGGGGCTGCGGATTTGGGCAGCCTCCGGTTGTGGCGGCCACCATTTGAATCCGAAGCCATCGCCCCGCGGCGGTGGCATCCTTCCGGGCCGCGACCGGCCATTGCGCCGTTTTAGGGCGCGCGCATCGTGCGCGTCCTGGCCGGTACAGCTCTGCAACAAAAAAAGCCGGTGAGCAGCATTGAGCTGCTTTCCGGCTGGATCCGTTAGTGGAGAACCGGCTTATTAAGCCGGTTCGATCTCCGTCATGGTTTGGCTTTGACAGTTCGGGCAGCTTGGGCTATACGAAAGGCAATCTTCGCAAAGATTGAATCCGCAATTTTCACAATGCTTGGATGCGGTTTTTTCCTGAGAATTCACTTCATCGCACCAATCGCAAAGCGTCTCTGCTGCAAGTTCTTCCTCGTCCTCCTCATCGCGAACGCTCGGCAGCTCACATTCAATCCAATCGTTCCCGGAGCTGACGGCAACGTTTGACAAAGCATCCTCTTGTTCAAGGAGAGTTTGAAACAACTCGTCATCACTGGTCGTTTTGGGGTAACGATCACGTATATCGTCAATGTGCCATGCAGTAGCCAAAACGGTATATTGGGCTAGACAATCTCTTATCGGTATATGGTTGAAAACAGCAGCAAAGGGTATTTCATTCGCCTCGGCTTTTATGATCGCTTCAAGTAATTTCCGATAAACGGAATACACTCTCAGACGATCATGGTTTGAAAAGTCACCATCGGGATAAAGCCGATCAAGATGAATGACATCGCAATTATGTTCATCGACTAGATTTCCGTCATGGTCAAAATCCATGAATTTAACGTTCGTATGCTCCGGATCCGAGCATGTTCTTACAAGATGGTCTTGAAAATCAGTGAGTTGTTTCCAGTTTGTGAATACCGATACAGCAGGGTTATAGCCCTCAACCCATACGTGAATTTCAGCTACATGTTCCTTTCCTTTAAATCCTTTAATCATATATTTTCGCTCCTTTTTATTTTGATTGAATCAGCTGGCTGGTTTAACCAGCCGATTCTAGGTTTTTGAAATTCCCTGTATTGCAGTTAGGGCATTGTTCACCCCCAAAGCAGCGCCTGCACACGGTAAATCTGCAATGGCTACACTCACGTTCCGGCTCCCTCTTTTCGCACCAATCGCACTCGGCAGATTCGTCTTTCGTGACGGCATCGGATGGATCCTCAAACTTCATGTACTGGATAAGATCCATCCAATCGGCATGATTGAGGCCAGCACTTCGTAGAGCTTGATTAATTTGGCTCGTCGTAAGGGTACTGTAAAGATGCCGAAATAAGAGGGCAAAGCGCTCATTGCCCGTATTAAGGGGTTGGTTTTTGGAGTTTTCCATCTTCTTCGTAACAGCTCCTTGTTCGTTTTTCCTTACGCGGAGAACGCACCACGTAGCCCCGACAATGCAAGGCTGGACGAATGAAACAAAGGGTGTGAGTCGGGCGATTTGTCCGGCTCTGCCCCTGCCGTGGAATGCCCTTCGTCCACCCCGCAGGGGTCGCCTTGCATTGGTAAAGGGGCGAAGTGGTAAGGTCGGAGCGTAAGGAAAAACGCTAATTACCATTCGTTCAATAGGAGCTGCTTGCAGCTCGTTACCTTCTGACTTTAGAAATATAAAAAAACACCAGGTTGTCCTGGTGTTACCGCTGGCCGGGGCCGGATTGAGGCGATTTATATGACCGGATTAATGCCGGGATTTGCGGCTCCCGGCTGGCCGTCCGGTTTACCAATCGTATGACGGCAAATCTTCGATAAAATCAGCATCCCGGTCAAGCATTACCCAGCTGCACAGGTTTTCCCTTGCATATACCAGAACGGCGCGCAAGTCGTCCGGCACACCCTCCATATTGTACATGTCGGGGTCTTCCGGATCATCAGGGACCACGATGAAAAAGCCATAACCGGATTTTTGATAAAAAACAATTGGAAGCATCGCCAGTGGATCATCCGGCCCATGATCTAAAAGCAGCTTATTCGTTTCCTCCGAAATGTGGCCTGTAGAAATAGTTAGCATTTGAACAATCGGTATATGATTTTCGCTCATGAATTGATCCCTCGCTTTTTATTATTGGCCGGGGTTTATGGCCCCCGGCTGGCCAAAATGCACTTAGATACAAGTGAATTGGATACCTTCGAATTCAATGCCATCAAAGATATAGTCGTGAAAAAGTCCTTCCACGCTCTTGCAGACCTCCCCCAGCGTTTCGTTGACCGGATCGCCTATGTCCGTTGAAAACTCGATAATCGCATATTCGTAATCATCAGCCAATACACCCGGCGTGATACTAAAGGTAATCCGGATGTTATCATGTTCTTTCGTGAACAAAGCGAAATATGTAAACCTCGATTCAAGTTCAACGATGTAATCCACGCCGTCGATGACATTGGTAAACGGAACCAGGTTTGACGGAAGACCAAACTTGAGATGCGTTACATGCAGCAGCCGGGTTAATTCCGGATAAAGGTACGAGATTTCAAATCCGTCAATATCCTTGGTTTGCAGCACATACCCTTTTCCGCTCCGGGCTTCTACTACCTGGGCAAGTATGTGGCCATCGTCTTCGTTGACTAGCGTTTTAATCGGCTCGCCCGGCAGAGCATCAAAATGTTCCACCCAGGCCGTATTTGTCCAATCTCTCATCATATTCAACATTCCTCCCTTGTATTTGGTACATTCAAACGGGACCGTGTTAACCATTTAAGCTGTATCCGGATCCAACATAGACAACCGAGTTCATAACATGGTATACCGTGAGATTGTGCCTATTGTCTTCGTCCCTAAAAGATATGGCGGTTAAGTTGGTATAGCCTCCCCTCGAAACATTTACATTTTCCCGGATTCTCTGATAAGCGTTCTGTTTGAAAAGAATCTCGTTCGCCTGGATAACAGAATTATCGTTTACGATGTCTTCTAATGTCTGAAAAACAGGCATATGGTCCTTATTTCCTCTCTCTGCATGTTCCGGAACGTTGTCATGGATGACCTGATATAGAATGTCTGTAACTCCATTTTGAACGTTTTGCTCCACTTCATCAGAAAATGAGACTAATAGCCCTGTAGAGAGGAAAGTTCCGACAAATGTATCGCCTCCGTCATGGAGCATAAGATGCTCATTATTGGGACCTTCAAACATATAAGAAGGGAAATCGGGATAATCTTCGTCCCTCAATACCTCACCTGTTGCCTCATATAACGTACCGTCAACCAATTGGATTTTTTTAGGGATTTTTTTCATGTCCATCATTCTCCTTTACTTCTTGAGAAATTTGTTTAAATCGAATATTCGGGGGAAGTTGCCTGTCTAGCCCGAGCGGCAATGAGCGGAAAGCCCTTGCCGGTTTGATGAGCAGTTTTCCTTCTGCGTTGTTGCTGCGTATCGTATGGAGTTTTCAAGGAGCAGAACATTCGTTGTCGTAGCCGTCATAGCGTTCTTAATCATGCCGATTCATGACGCGCAGGGATTTCCGGCTTGCCGGTGGCGTTCTCGAAGAGATAAGCCATCCTTGCGCGGCAGGGTTCGGCATGATTTGCTATGATGACGGATACGACAACGGGGAATGTTCCTCCGCGGAAAACACCAGGAGCCTAGCAGCTGCAGACGGAACAATGGTTGCGAATCGAACCGGCGCTCTTGACCTTGACCTTGACCTTGGCTCTTGACCTTGGCTTTTCTTTCATGAGGGGTAGCTTCCCCGGAATCGCCTCGTCCCGGCCAGAACGGCCGGGAGGCTGCGGATTTGGGCAGCCTCCGGTTGTGCGGCCACAGCTTGAATCCGAAGTCACCGCCCGCGGCGGTGGCATCCTTCCGGGCCGCGCCCGGCCTTCGCACCGGTTAGGACGCGCGCAGCGTGTGCGTCCTGGCCGATGCGGTCCAGCTCGATCCTACGCCAAAGCAAAAGGAGCTGCAGCCGCAGCTCCCCCTAATGGTCTTCATATTTCCTTATTGCTTTCTAAATTTATCAAGAAAATCTGCAATATTGCCGCAAATTTGTAGCCAAACAATGAACCAAAACAATAAAGAATCTTTATACGGAAAGTGCATCGATTTCAAAAAGTATATCTTCTTGTTGTACCAAGGAAAAGCAGTCATCATGTGGATCGGTCCCACGTAATCGCCCTCAACGGCAATCGCTTTATCAAAAGGGCGTATATAAATCTGTTCTTTGGAAAATGTATTTGCCGGGAGAACGAATTTATATGTTCTTGGAGAAGATTCCGTAAAATGTGAGGTCCAAAATGAATCAAAATCCGGTTCGTCCGTTCCGTTCCCATCCGATAGATGAAACCATATGAATCTTTTAGCTCGGTCCTCAGAACGCATCGAATAATTTGATCTCTTGCTTCCGTGTGCGATTAGGTTAATAGTATTTGTTGCTTCATAATGCTTTATATCATCTACAGATAAGTAATCAGTATAATGAATCAAATTACGTCCAGCATAAAGATCGTACTCACTCGACGTAATGGGTCGCATATAGTAACCATCGCGAACAATTACAAACCTTGATCCGAACGTATTGTACAAAACAAATACTAATAAGCAACACGGCAATAAATAAGATAGCGCTGCATTTGTCCCCCAAAAACGGGCTACGACAAGAGCAATTAAACAAGCTACAGCAAACGATATTACTACTTGCAAAATCAAGTGAAGCATTGTTGATATTGTAAATAAATATAGCCGTACCCTGCCTATAATTCCTCTAACCTTCTTTTTTTTCGACCGAGTTGAACTTCCCATAGATCTTCCCCCATACCATTTATTTTCGTATAATATCGGAATTTATGATTAAAACAAATTGGCCGGGCAGCGCCCGGCCTCTCGCGCCGGTTAGGACGCGCGCATGATGCGTGTCCTGGACGGTAAGATATCGGACTATGCAATAAATTATTATGTCTTCTTGATGATATTATCGGGAGAACAAACACCGTAATTGAGTTGATTATAAGGCAACGTTGTAAATCCCTCTTACTTTCCGCTGTATGTATCCTTCCAACTGCTGCAGCGTTTGCAAGATAGCCGGGCAAGGGGCGCGAACCCCTTGCCCGGCCGTTTTTCGTTTCGCCTATTTATTTAGATCGCTTCCAGCAAGTAAGGAAATATCAACGTTAAGAATTTCCAGGTATTCTAACAACTCTTCTTTTTCATTAGCTTCGACTTCATTGAAATAAGTTTGTTCTGAATCTGATTCAATGCCCCAAAGTCCAGCCGTTTCAATCTTTTGGACTTTAAAAGAACCACCACCGCACGGAATATAAATCGTTGCTACGGCGCGAATTCCGATACAATGCCATTCCCCGCGTTCAAATGAGGCAAGTCTATTTAGATCCTCCGGGTACTCCACTGCAGAATCTTCGAGATAACTAACATCTGCATGTTCGTCATATTCGTGTTTGAACTCAATCCGTTCCAGAATTGCCCGTTTTCCACCATGTTGTTCGCTAAGTGCTTTAATCTTGCCGAAATTATCAATTTTGTACATTTTCGTTCATCCCCTATTTAAAAATTTGGTTGTCTCGTATGCTTGGATTTAGCAGCCTAGATATAAAATCGTAAAATCATTTGTTTAAAACTCTGCTTTCGGCCCCCAAAATGCAACGTAATTGTCCTCTTTCTGGGCCACCCCTATTACATATTTTCGAATACAAGTAGTTCCCCAGCCTTTTTCATACATGTTCATTGCTAGGTCTTCGGCCAAATGAGGAATAACAGCGCGCCTCTTATCCCAATAAATTTTTTCTAATTCTTCATGGATGATTTGTTGAACAGCCGGAATGCCTTCCTTTGCTTTTAAATGTTTGCAAGAAATCCGGGCAGCGCGGGCAACCTTATAAGCATCGGAATACTCCTGCTGCGTGAATGCGGCAAAGGCATAACGTTGACTCGGCCCTTTGTAGTCATTCATGGCTTTGGCGACAGTAAGAGGAAAGCTTGACAACCAATTCATATATCTCTCGTCCTCACTTTATGGGAAGAATAGTTTGTGATACCCGGCTTCAAGCCGAATTTCAAAATCGATACAGCGCTCCGTGCAATAATTGCGAATCCATCCGATGACTTGGTTTGCTTCCGGGAAGCCAACGTAACATATCGCAGCATCCCCCTCATGCATGGCCCAATTGAACGTAGAGAGCATATCAGCAACAAGATCACCGGCCACATCCAGCCCTATGCGCTGCTCATCGGTCAGCCGAAACATATCCTCCAATTCCTTCATGTGCGCTTCCCCGAAGCGCACCAAAACTGCATTATCAGACATGCGCGGCCGCCTCCTTTTGCTCATGTAACCAATCCAAGTAAATGCCCAGCCGCGCATCGTTAAACATTGCTTCCATTAGAAGAGCATCATAAAACTCGTCGGCCGTCCGTGTCTTGCCTATCTCAACCTTTGCAATTTCTGCTACCATCATCGAAAACCACTCTCTTTCTTCTTGACTTTTTTGCTTTAATCGAAAATCTGGATTCGCTTGCGGCTCTAGCCCGAGCGGCGATGAGCGGAATCCTTTAGGGCTTGATGAGCAAATACCGCTGCCAGCTGGCAAGCGTGAAGC
>NZ_JBCNAD010000121.1:0-890 GCF_050477905.1 Neobacillus pocheonensis
CGGAATTCTCTCCTTGCTCGGCTATGCGGGCTTCATCAATCCCGGCCGGTGTCAGAGGAAAATAAAGTATTAGACTGGAAAATAAAGTGTTAGACTAGGAAAATAAAGTTGTAGACTAACGCTTGTGGTTTGGGGGAAGTTCCTTGAATAAGCTGGTACATGAAATGGTGCTTCAAAGCGGACTAAAAATGCAACGCTCTGATATTCTAGGAGTTAATGAGGCGGCCCTGGTCAATCACAAATACATATGGATCTCTAACGACTTTTCAGAAGAAACCAGGGAATATTGTTATGCTATTCTTCATGAACTTGCTCATTATCATATCTACCTAAGAAGGAATCAGCGCTTGCAATCATTTTATGAGACAAGCCGTATTATGTATAACAGAGGATATAAAAGCAGAATTCCGATTATTTTATGGGATGAAGCTCTGGCATGGATGAACACCTATAAACTCCTGAAGCAGAACTCTTTTGATATGAGAGGATATTTGAAATATGCTCTTACAGGTTGGATTTCTTATTTTGCATGGGTCGAAAAACGTTAGCGACATTCATCGCTGGCCACGTTTGTTCCTTTCAACTCGGTCAGCTCGAACAGTCTAAAACTTTATTTTCTAATTTAATCTTTCAATGCATCGTAATCATGGGTCAGTCTAAAACTTATTTTTCAAAAGCTGGCGATTGGTCTACACTAAAACCAAGTAAAATCAACAACTCCGGTCTATATCTTTATTTTCTTCGTACAGCCGGGGCCGGTAGCGCAGCGCTCCGGTCCCTCGGCGGCAGGCCGCGCCAGGAAGACAAAGCAAAGCTGCAGACTTCCGGCTGGCCGTCTGCTTCCCGCGGAATTCTCTCCTTGCTCGGTATGCGGGCTTCATCGATCCCGG
>NZ_JBCNAD010000122.1:0-1540 GCF_050477905.1 Neobacillus pocheonensis
GCTGGCGCTTGCTCCTGTCGTTTTCTACGAGCGACATCCGGACGTATTTCGAATCGGTCATTATAGCCAACCACACCGAACCTCTCCGTGCAATGGTGACTTTTCTCTTTCGAGAACGCCATCCCGGCAAGCCGAGCAGACCGTTGCACTTCAAGAACCGGCATGGTTAAACGCGGCTTGACCGCTTCGAAATACGGATGTTCTGCTCTTTGAAATCTCCATACGCTTCACGCTTGCCAGCTGGCGGCGGCATTTGCTCATCAAGCCCTAAAGGATTCCGCTCATCGCCGCTCGGGCTAGAGCCGCAAGCGAATCCAGATTTTCGATTTAAGCAAAAAAGTAAAGAAGAAGGAGAATGGCTTTCAATGAAAGCTGCTGAAATCGCAAGGGTTGGCATCGGTCGGAAACGGTCGGCTAGACTGTGAATCCGGCTTGAAAATGTTGCTACAATTTATATTTTCCATGAGGAGGAAATTTTAATGAAAAAACTGTATCTTATCAATTCGGAAACAAATACTTATAAGCTGCTGCAGGAAATTGAGGTTACAAGTGATTATAACCCCGAATCCGTACTGCTGGCTGCTTGCGATACATACCGGGAACACATTGCAAAGGGCGAATGGTTGTTTATCTCTGGGCAGTATGCCGAGTATTGGGCAACGTTTTGCATTATTACTAATCAACCAAACTACCCTTATCAGATCGGCATTGCTGAAACGGAAGAACGGGAAATGTTAGATATTGTTTTGAGGGATGGCCGGGACTTGGATATGTCGCCCGGCAAGCTGCTGGAACTGTTCTATAAATCCGAAGGTGTAACCACGGATGAAGATAAGGCTGAATTTAAGTTTTTACCTACGGAACTATGTTTCGCCTTCGAGGGGCTTGTAAATGAGGGGGTTTTACCGGAAAACTTGGAGCTAGCGCTGACGATCAAGAACTCCTACGATTCTTACGTCCACATGAATAGCAAGTATGTACTGTTCAAAGGCGGTGTTCCGATCTACGCCGTACCGCTGCTGTCGCTTGTCGTGGTGGACGATAAGGACGATACCAACGTTCGTCCTAATGATGCGGGAATGATGAAACTGTTCGACGTTGCACTACGCGCTAACGTTGAAGTATCCGACCATTGCGATTATAGAACATACTGGACAGTCGGCTTGCCAGTTTAACAAGAAGAGCGAAGCGCCAAGCAAGATGTTCCTTGGCGTTTTTTTTGTTGCCTTGTTGCCTGTAGTGCAGATCGGAGCCGGGCCGCCCCGGCCAGGCCGCGCATGATGCGCGCACCCTAACCGGCGCGAGAGGCCGTGCGCTGCCCGGATGGTTGCCACCGCCGCGCGGCGGTAGCTTCGGATTCTCTTGTGGCCGCCAAGACCGGAGGCCGCCCAAATGCGCGACCTCCCGGCCCTTCTGGCCGTGCGAAGTGATTCCGGGAAGCGAAAACCTCTCGAAAGACAAAACCCATGCCGGGAAGACTCGAAGAAGAAAAGACCGGGGCTTGATTCGCAGGCCGGTACTGCAGCGCTGGCGCTTGCTC
>NZ_JBCNAD010000123.1:0-1467 GCF_050477905.1 Neobacillus pocheonensis
GGCCCACCATATAATTAAATAATACATGGGGCCATAGCTCAGCTGGGAGAGCGCCTGCCTTGCAAGCAGGAGGTCAGCGGTTCGATCCCGCTTGGCTCCACCATAACATTTACTTAGCAAGTATTACCGGTTGAACGGTAACGGCTGCTGTGGTAAGATGATCTTCCTGCCCGTTAAACGGCAGCGAACAAAGATTTGTTCCTTGAAAACTAGATAATCGAAACAAAGCAACAAATGCTGAATCATCCTTAAAGATGATCTTATGATCAAATCTTTTTGGTTTTAACTACGAGCGAAGATTTATCTTTTTGAAGTGACCTTTGTGCGAAGCACAACGGAACGAAAAAAGATAAAGTCGGAGCGTACATCATGCCTTTAGAACTACAAATTTTTAAATATGCTCGATTTTCAATAGGCCCTATGGTATAATAAACCTAAATTTTATTTTATTTTGATCAATGGCAAACCTGATGAAAGTCAGGGACGCAAAGCTAAAGGGACTACAGTGTGAAGCACTATGTCAGCCAGCTGCCGAAAGATAGAGACGCATACGAGTATGCCTCCCTTTCGCGCAAGGAGATTTTTACTGACGGTCCCGCTGCTTGATTCGATGTTCTATCATTCATGGAGGCGGACTGAAATGAACAACACAACCGGAGTCCTATTGGAAACAAAGGTTCAAGACAATTTGTCGGATATTTTGGGAGAAGAACTATCGCAACAATTACTGTCGACGTTGTGTCTGGCATCCGATCGGCAGCTCGCCGAATTAAGGGAATCGCTGCAAGTTCTGTTTCAATGGATGCAGGAAAACGCAAGTGAGAAGCAGCCGTATCTCGTATAATGTGTATCAGCAAGAAAGACAGCCCCGATCGGAGCTGTCTTTCTTGTTTGGGCAAGACGGTTACGCATTCTCCCATCAAGCTGCATCACGACTGACATCGGGAGCAAGCATCCTCCGCGTTCCGGACAGGAGAATAGATTGATACAAAGAAGATGCCGAAAAAAATCAAAGTGTAGATGAACATAATCTCCTTGACCATCGGCAGTTGTATCCACTGGGCATGCTTAAACACGATGATATAAGCTTGGAATATGACGATTTTAAACAAATCGAGAAGAAGTTCGACCAAAAGATTACGCTCCATAATTGATCTCTCTTTTTCAATGTAGTCGCTGTTAAGCTATATTTATGTGCGATCCGCCTATATTATTCTTTTAAAATGGAAATAGAAGAAAAGCTTCATAGAAAGTACGACTGCATCTTCATCGATAGGGCTACGAACCGAACAAGCCATTTTATCGCAATAAATGCTCGACTCGGCGTACGACTTCTTCCACAGTGAAGCCGTATTCCCCGATCACCCTGGAAGCGGGTGCGGACGCGCCGAAACGGTTAATGCCCATCATCGCTCCATGATCGCCCGCATACTCCCGCCAACCCTGCGTAGTCCCCATCTCGATCGT
>NZ_JBCNAD010000124.1:0-949 GCF_050477905.1 Neobacillus pocheonensis
TAAGGCGCGTAGCGCCGGGTCCGTCAGGACTTAGGCTCGCAGGGTTCTCTGCCTGATCTCGCTTCTTCGAATTATCTTCTGGCAGACCAAGGGAGCGTAGCGACCGCAGCGTGAATACGGTGTTAGGTGATGTCGGATACTCCCTGAAATACGTTCAATATATTCTCTGCTTTAATCTAAAGATATTCCTGCTTTTATTATTTCTGTTCTTGTTGCAGGACGTAATTTGGCATCAATATTTACCTTTAATCTCATTCCAGTATTCCCTTCAAACCATGATGTACAGGTATGACATTCCTTAATTATCTTATATGTTGATAAATCGGTAAAATAGTATAAATCTCCCTGACATATGTCACAAGACTCTTGAAATGGCTTATTAAAGGTTAATAATGACTCCATCATCCTTATAAATCGACCTACATAATTCTTTACGTCTCGTTCTTTCTTTAGCAGTTCAAAAGTTTTAAACGAGTCTCGTAGCATCTCATTTGTAATTAATAAATCTGTATGATTCAAGGTGCTAAGTCTTTCATTAAAATCATGGGTCCAATCGGGTTTAATATTTTTTATGTATTTTTGAATTAAACTCCATGAATTTCTAATCGATAGGAGTATCAATTCATTATCCGGATTGTTGATATCATTGAATATAGGCTCAAGTTCATGTATTGCTTCTTAAGATGCCCGTAAATATTCATGGTTTTCACTTCCTGAATCTTGTCCGATTTCACCTAACGTCCTTGTATTCACGAATTCGAGAGCCTTAAGGCGCGGTAGCGCCGGGTCCGTCAGGACTTAGGCTCGCAGGATTGTCTGCCTGATTCCACTTCTTCGAAAAACCTCGGGCAGACCAAGGGAGTGTAGCGACCGCAGCGTGAATACGGTGTTATGCGTTGCTTCCGGCATCTTTGTATTACCCGCAAAAAAAAGTGCCGTTGGCTGTCGC
>NZ_JBCNAD010000125.1:0-2075 GCF_050477905.1 Neobacillus pocheonensis
GGTGGGAGCAGACGGCCAGCCATGCGCTGTATTTTGGTTTTTCGACGACCTATTGGGTGTTCGTATTCTTTCGTAGATAAAGTACATAAAGAGCTTAAAATAAACGGGCTTTTTACAATATATTATTTGGGTGAAAAACCGTTTAAAAATAATCAGTTTGGTAATTTGTGGGAAAAGGATTAATTCTACTTTTTTGAAAATTAAGATCATACCAATTCAAGGGGGAACAAACTTATGAAAAATTATCTCAAATTTCTTCGGAATCCCAAGACACGGCAGGTTATTATCAGACGCATCATCGTATCTCTTATTGTTGCAGGCATAGTCGGTATTTTGAAATTACTGGCTGGATTCGTCTGATGGTTTGGCGCGGGTCGCTGCGGCCTGGCCGGACGCTGCGCTTCCCAGCTCGGCCAGATCGCAGAAGCCCACCAATCGAGCGGGGATAGGTGTCGCCGGGAGCAGACGGCCAGCCGGAAGCCTGCAGCTGCGCTTTTGTCTTCCTGGCGCGGCCTGCTGCCGTAGGGTCTGGAGCGCTACACTACCGACCCGGCCGGATCGAGGAGGCCCGTTCCATCGAGCTGTGAGGGAGTTCCGTGGGAAGCAGACGGCCAGCCGGAAGTCTGCAGCTACACCTTGTCTTCCAGGCGCGGCCAGTCACCATAGGGCCGGAGCGTTACGCTACAGGGCCAGCCGGATCGAGGAATCGAGCACGTAAAATCCCTTATAGTACAAGATTTTAACATAGTGTTACATTGTATAACTTAATATAACATTATGTAATCGAGCAAGGCGGGAGTGCAACGAGAATAGACGGTCAGCTGCGGCAGGACCGGAACGCTGCGCTACCGGCCCCGGCCGGAACGAGGAAGCACGCACAACAAGCAAGGAGGGGAGTGTCGCGGGAAGCAGACGGCCAGCCGGAAGTCTGCAGCTACGCTTTGCCTTCCCCTGTAACGAACGCTACGCTACCGGCCCCCGGCTGAATCGAGGAAGCCCACACATCGAGCAATGAGTAATCCAGGACCCAGCGAAAAACATCCGACACTGATCCGTTACTACATAGTGAATTGTTGTGAACAGAAGATATGTAAAACATTTCGTGTTGCATTTATAGCGATTGTAAGACATTTTGTATTGCGTTTCCACTACTTTGTATAACATTTTGTATTGCATTTCGACTATTTTGTAAAACATTTTGTATGACATATGCCATTATGCAATACATTTGTTTTACTTTTTCATGAGATATGTGTTACATATTGTTTTACACTTGTTATCTGTACAATTGTGCTAGTCATTAGCTTGTAATGAAGACTAGAGGTATCGAACTAGCGGTAGTTTAGTGGACTATTAGCAGTTATCAAGGATAAAGGATATTTATTGTAACATTTCATAACATAGTGTTACATTATGCTATGTAATGTTATACTATGTTAAAGGCTTGTTCTATAAGGAATTTAATAGCGGGGGATGTATTATGAGTTATGGAAGCATTGAAATAAAAGAGATTTGCGAAAGAACTTTAAATGGCATTGTGCTTGATATTTTCTTTATTGTTATGGAATCTGATGGTATTTCGAAAAAAGAGATCATGAATGTTTATAAGGAGCATGCTGGAGTAAAAAGTCTTTCGTCCCAAAAGTACCGCTTTAAAATAGACGAAGCTTTAGCAATCCTAGAAGCATTACTTTTCATATCATCGGATCGAGAAGGTCTTTATAAAAGATACTACATAACGGAATATGGATTAAAAGCAAAGGATGTTCTACGTTCTATGCTGGATGCAGAAAACATTCAAATTTTAAGAGGTTCTATCGTTGTCAAACATATTGCTATGGGGGGAGGTACTAAGTAATTACTTAAATATTTAAGAAAATGTCGGGTAATCCTATGGATCCATAAAGATCGCCCAGACAAGTCTTCCTTTTTTTCATCAAATTCATCTCTGCTGCACTTCCGTTAGGCTCTTTATTATATCCGAAGCTTTTCTTTTTTGAGCTGTTCCTTGGAGTCATATTGTCGAATGTATCTTCGAAGAGTAAATGCGAATCAAAGCGCCCACCGGATAATCC
>NZ_JBCNAD010000126.1:0-3526 GCF_050477905.1 Neobacillus pocheonensis
CTCCCTCGGTACGATTCAGTTTCCTCACGCATGCTCGCTTATTCGCAGGATTTCATCCTCTTGGTTATGAGTATAGGAGGAGGAGGGAACGACCATATTAGACATTGGCAACATGAAGGCATGCGGGAATATAGGAGAGTGAGTTTATCTCCAGTTACTTCCATATTCTGCACGTATTCTCCACGCCACCCTCGGAGGTTTTCACTCCCATGTCTCAACGGGTCCTAGCCCTCTCATTCCTTCGTTACACCTATCCAAGGGGTGGAGGCCGGTTTTGCTAACGGTACGGGTCGATGCCCTTTTGTTCAATACACCCGGTACTCCGTGCTTTCTTTGAAATCCTGCGAACAAGCCAATCTACGTGCAAAGGTACGGTTACATGGGTTAAGCGGCCTGTTGGAGCGGTAACGTTTTGTGCGGTGTGTAAGCTTGACCGCTGCGGGCCATCCCGACCAGGATGCGGGCTAGTTTACCGCAAAGTTTCATTATGGATCTCATTTTCTTCATCTTCTTCACGTGAACATTTTGCGAGTGCATCGCTTGAAACTCCGAATTATTCATCACCAAACTCATGGTGACGATGAAGAGGAAGCGGCGAAGACGGGAGCGCCCGCGCTTACTTATGACCAGCTGTCCGGTCCACTTGCCGGAGCTTGCCTCCGCTAGATTCAGGCCGGCATGGCGCAGCAAGGCATTCCCATGAACAAATCCGCTTAAATCCCCAGCCTCACCCAGAATACCGGCCAGTGAAATCGCACTAATCCCTTTGATCGCAAGCATGGACTTTGCAAAGGGGATGCGCTCTAACGCAGCGATGATCTCATGTTCTACGACCTGCAACTGCTTGCAGGCAAGGTCATACTCTGCAAGCAGTTGCTTCAGATGCAGCTGGTATGCACGCGTAGCTAGTCGAGATCCGACAGAGCGGCTGGCTAGTGTAATGAGTTCCTTGGCTTTTCTTGAACCGCTGTGCCGCTTCATGAGTGATTTCCACCCTTCAATCACGTCCTGCGGTTGTAATTGGCTTAACGCTGCCGGTGTAGGGAAGAGGCGTAACGTGGCCAAGGCACCGATACACGTGATGTGCTTGAAAACATGCCGCAATTCAGGGAAAACAATGTCTACCCAACGGTGGATTTGGTTTTTTGCACTGACGAGACGTGTCACCACAGAGTCCCGGTTCGAAAGAAGAACACGGAGTTCCTCGAACGCTTCAGGGGTGTTTCGTGTAAACGAGTAGTACCCGTTTTTCACCATGTCGGCAATGACAAGCGCATCCTTTTTGTCGCTCTTTGAGGGCGTATTATCTCGGTTCTCTTTGTTCTTTTTCACAAGATGCGGATTCACCAAAACGACTTCAAATTGGCGTGCAGCTAACCATCGAGACACGTTGAGCCAATAGTGTCCTGTGGGTTCCATGCCGACGATGGCCGCACTTAACTGATGAGCCGTTTGTAGCTTCTGGATCCATTGAAGCAGGCTGTTAAACCCGTCTTCGTTATTCGTAAATGACAATGCTTCTCCTATGATGATGCCGCGAAAGTTTACAGCGCGGGCAACATGTGTCTGCTGAGCGATGTCGATCCCGACAACGAGATGCGAAGAGGTAATCTTTTCAATGAGTTGATTTTGTCTGGCTTGCGATTTAAACTTCATAGTAGAGCGTCCTCCTGGATGATGGGATTTAAAGGGCTTTGACCCGTTTCGTACTCCCATCGTACCGAGGCGCTCGTTTTTTTGCAAAGCTCGTAATAATCGCTCTACAGGAATGCTAACGGGTACGATAGTGTGGAGCTACCGCAGGATAGCTCCTTTTTAATACTCATTGAAGTAACGGGCAGTTATAATTCAACATTTGGGAAGTTGTCTTACAAGTGCGGAACGCTCTAGGAAAGAGATGTAAGCCGCAACTAGGAAATAATTATTAAATTATTTACTTTATAAAGGAAATAGTTTAATATGAAATCAACAAATAAAATTAAGTCACACTACGAAATCAAAACGAAGCTCACAATCAAGACCGGTAATCAGGAAGGAGGGGAATGGAACAAGCTGTATGCCTAACGATATTTTTTCCGCATTGGCAGATCCAACGCGTCGCCGCATCCTGGAGATGCTTGCCGACAATGAAGAGTTCTCCGCATCTCAGATCCACGATCAATTCGAAGTCAGCCCGCAAGCGATCTCCCAACATTTGAAGATTTTACTTGAGGCGAAATTGATCCTTGTGGAAAAAAGGGCGCAGCAACGCATTTATCGCATCAACACGGATACAATGGTCGAATTCGAGAATTGGTCCATGAACATGAGACGTCGATGGAGCCGGCGCCTAGATACATTCGAGGCCGTAATGAAAGCAGAAATTGCGAAAGCTGCCAAAACCCCAAATGATTCGGAGGAATCCCAATGAACCAAAATTCGAATACGCAAGAACTTGTGATCACTCGAATATTAGACCTTCCTATCGCGTGGGTCTGGAAAGGATGGACGGATCCTAAGCTGGTAGCACTCTGGTGGGGGCCAGCTCATTACACCTCACCGCGATGCGAAATTGATTTTCGCGTTGGCGGCAAGTATTTATTCTGCATGCAGGCGCCGTTAGAGCAAGGGGGTCAAGTTTACTACAACACTGGTATTTATACGAAAATTGTGCCCGAGGAACGTCTTGAATTTACGCAGAGCTTGTCCGACGCGGATGGTAACCCGATCGACCCGGCTGACGTGGGCATGCCCCCTGATTTTCCGAAGGAGGTTCAGTTCATCATGGAATTTAAAGCACTAAGCGATACCAAGACGGAACTGACGATAATCGAATACAACTGGACGATGGGCCAAATGTCCAAATACGCCGTCATGGGCATGAATCAGTCACTCGACAAGTTCGCCTCAATCATCGGTTCACTTCATTGTTAAAAAACGAAAGAATTTAAAAATCCAAAACTTTGGATAACTAAGGGGAGGAAAAGTTCATGCAAAATAAAATTACTCCTTTCTTGTGGTTCAATGATAACGCGGAGGAAGCCATCAATTTCTATAACTCGGTGTTCAAAAATGGAAGAACGTTGAACGTCACCCGTTATGGAGATGGAGCGCCGTTTCCAAAAGGGACGTTGATGTCCGCAACTTTCGAGCTGGAGGGGCAACGATTCATGGCGTTAAACGCCGGTCCACACTTCAAATTCAACGAGGCTGTTTCGTTCTTCGTGAACTGCACGACGCAGGAGGAAGTCGATGAGCTGTGGGATAAGCTCACCGCTGATGGAGGAGAACCCGGCCGGTGCGGATGGCTCGGCTTGTCGTGGCAGATCGTTCCCATGATCCTCAGCGAGTTGCTGGCAGACAAGGATGCCCGAAAAGCAAAAAACGTCACGGAAGCCATGATGCAAATGGATAAAATCGATATCCGGGCATTGAAGCAAGCTTACGAGAAATAAGCGGGGGGCTTGACCGTTGGCTGAATCGCAGCAAGCTACGTAATAAAGTTCAACTATTCACATTGAGAAGGTATTAAGCTAAACATTCCTGT
>NZ_JBCNAD010000127.1:0-6182 GCF_050477905.1 Neobacillus pocheonensis
TCTGACTGCGATCCCGATCGCCATCTCGTAACCCTTCTTTTTGGCCGCCATTTCATCAAAAATATGCAGGATCAGCCGGAACGCTTCCTGGCGCGCTGCCGGATCGCTCTTAAAAATATAGTTCAGCTCGTCGAGCGGGCTCGTTAACTCCGAAAAGCCATGCAAAAAGGGTAAAATGCTTTGATCAAGGTACTGGGACAAGTCGACCTGCAGCACTACATAATGCACTTCATCGCTACTCGGCCTATTCGTCCGGTGCGGCTCGGAGGAACCGATCAAGAACACGTCTCCCGCCTCCAGCACGACAGCCTCCTGTATCGTATGCATGACGATCCCGCCTTTGATAATCGCAAGCAGCTCGACTTCTTTATGGTGATGCCATTTGCCGGAAAGCACGCTGCTGCGACGCAGCTCGTATACGTCCAGGAACAATAGCGGACTTTGATAAACGACACGTTCCTTCACCGCGCCCTGGAGCATTTCGACGGATTTGACCATGCGTCTCAGCACCTCACTACCGTAGATATAGTTACACTATATCACCAAAGAGGACAAATTCGCATAAAGAATGAATAAATTATGGAATATCATTTCACAGCGTAACTCCCTATACTTAATTTACTGAAATCGTTTCCAATGGAGGGGTTACACAATGTATGGAAAGAAATCGATACCGCTGTTGCTCGGCATGTCGCTTCTCGGGACTCTCGCGCTGACCGGCTGCGGAAAGGAAGCGGCCGGTGGGGACAAGCCAAGCGCTTCTGCAAACCCTGACAGATACAATAATGAACCGGCGACGCTCACTTTTTTCTCCAACGGTGCGGGGGTGCTTACCACTGCTGATCTGGATGCGCTCGTAACGAAGCCGGTTCAGGCCAAATATCCGAACATTACGACGCAGCTCGTCACAGGCACATCGCTCGATAAGCTTATCGCCGCCGGTGAAGTGCCCGATGTGATCTTGACAAGTAATTATTATTTGTATGACATGGTGGAGCTGGGTCTCGTATCGGATCTGAGCGAATTTATTAAGCAGGAGAAGATTGATCTCGGCAAATTTGAACCGGAAACGGTCAATGTCACGAAAAGCTACGGCGACAAAGGGGAATTGTACGGCGTCCCTTATGCGATGAACTACGGCTTACTGCTGTATAACAAAGATATCTTTGATAAATTCGCCGTTCCTTACCCGAAGGACGGGATGACCTGGAACCAGATTATCGAGCTCGCCGGCAAGGTCACACGGGCGGATCAGGGTACCCAATATATCGGCCTCGATCTTCAAAACCCTACCATTTTGACGCGGCCCTACGGCCTGGGCGTTGTGGATGCCAAACAGGAAAAAGCCGTCCTGACGACGGATGCTTATAAAAAAGTATTCGGTCTGTACGAGCAATTGTATAAAATTCCGGGGATCGTCGAACCTCAGAAAAAATACACGTACGGCATCGACTACTTCATGAAGGAACAAAAGACCGCAATGTTCCCGTATTGGCACGATTCCACCACAGCCCGTCTCCCCCAGCTTAAAGAAGCAGGCAAAAATTTCAACTGGGATCTCGTCTCGTTCCCTTCCTTCGACGACAAGCCGGGCGTAGGCCGGGAAATCGACTATCATCTGGCGTTGGTCACGCCGACCAGTAAAAACAAGAAGGCCGCCTATGCCGCCATCAAAACAATCGATCAGCGACGAAGCGCAAAAAGCGATGAATAAAGGAACGCGTCTCACGGTATTGAAGGACCCGGCGTTCAAGAAAGACGCAGCCGTTGATACGAAGCTGTATGAGGGCAAAAATCTTCAGGGCATTTTCACCGTCAAACCGGCTCCGCTGCCGAAGGCGACCAAATATGACAGAAAGCTGTATCCGTTCTTGAACGAGGCCGCCAAAAGCATGGCTTACGATAAAAAAGACGTCAATACGGTGCTGAGGGAAGCGGAAGAAAAAGCAAACAAATATATTCAAGAGAATAAGTAGGCGGTTCGGACCGACCGAAATACCCCAGCCTTACGACCGTACTCCGGTTTGAGGTTGGGGTTATTTTTGTAAACTATGAAAATAGCATTTATCGGAGATTTGTAAGGCAGGGTATTTCATAGTCTGGCCGTCATGTCCGAGATTCAGGCAGGTGGCCCTATTCGTTATGGCAAAATCGTTTTTACGGGACTGAATCTGATCATTTACCATCGCTCCGATGCGTTGGGCCGGGTGCGGCCGGGAAGCTTCGCTTACTGTATTTAAAAGCGTTCTGCCTGGCTGCAATAAAAGCGCATATGATGGTGGGGATGATCAGCAGAAAAATAATAACGAAGGGATTTTTATAATAACCCGGCCCGCTCGTGGAGGTAATCATAAAAAGACCGTACGGAAACATGATTGTGGCGGAAAATATAAAATACAGGATGGAAACAAAAAATTTGAAAGGTCTCCTTTCAACCATAGCCCGGTGCATCTTCATTAACGACATCACTGCACCAAAAATGAACATAGGGATGAGAAGCAAGTAAATGGGTGCATACAGCCACGATACGGACATTTATGGAAAAAGTTTCTAGTCCCTAAACTTAAACTATTGATAAATTCCAAATAATGGGTTATTATTACGTTATGCGATATATCATTTATCGTAATATATAACTGGAGGTGAAGTATATCACATGGGTACCGCCGATTTTGACCGCTTTTCCGATCCGTCTGTTCTTATTCTTGCAAGTCTTGCAGGCGGCGCCAAGCACGGCTATGCCATGATGGAGGATATTGAAGCGATGTCAGGCGTGCGCCTTGGACCGGGTACACTGTATGGCGCTATTTCCCGGCTGGAAAAGCACGGGTTCATTATGTCATTGGAAACAGAGGATCGGCGGCGTCCGTATTGTTTAACGCCATCGGGAGCGGATGTGCTGAAGAAGCAGCTTACAAGCTTAAGTCACATCGCTGTAACCGGTCTTCAAAGGCTGGCGTTGCAATGAAAATAATGAGATGGTTGATACGCCTTTATCCGCGCTCATGGCGCGACCGTTACCAAGAGGAATTCATTGCCATGCTGGAGCAATACGAAAGGCCGCGAATTACCGATATTCTGGATATTCTTTTTGGCGCTGTCGATGCCCATATTCAATATAGAATGAACAATAACAACAAAGTACAGACGAGTTCCTTGAAAGGAGGAACAGCGAGTATGCAAGGAGACCTTGATTCGGATGCTCTCGATAAAGCGTTTGCCCAAAAAACGTTTGAAGAAGGCATTGTAAAACATGAACTGCCTATGCAGTATGTTGACGTGGAGTACGCGCCATCGTTTGTGGATCAAAAAACGACGTTGACTTTTTATTTTCGAGCGGATAACCGATTGGATCTGAAAGCGCTGTGCAAGGATTTAGGGGGCGTTTACAAGCAGCGGATTCAGCTGAAGCAAGTCGGCCGAATAAACCCCAAACCGCAAGAGGATTCCTGTACGGATACGAAGCAATAAGGGCATGGGTACGGTAAAGTCGTTACGAAACGATATGTTGCGACAAGCCGGGTTATGTTATGTTGCGAAGGAGCTGCCGCGGCAGCTCCTTGCTGTTGAACAAATCTCCGGGTTCATGATGCGCATTAAGCCCGTGACAACTCTTCCACTTTCTTAATCGCGTTTACGACCATCTCGGACGTAACCGGGAACGACATATTCCCCATCGTGCTCTCCGGCAGCAGCGATATGCGGGCAATCTCTTGAAGCTCCTGATCGGACAAAGCACGGTTGATGCCGATTTGGTCCAGCCGATACGGTATTCCCGTCTCCTTATAGAAAGCCAGCACTTCATCCAGATCGTCCTGTGGCCGATTTTCGAGGACGAGCTGCACCAGGATGCCGTAGGCTACCTTCTCCCCGTGATACGCTTCGTGCGTTTCCGGTATGACGGTGAGTCCGTTATGAATCGCGTGCGCGGCGGCGGAACGGCAGTTGTCTTCTCCGAGTCCACCGACCATGCCGCTGAACAAAATATTGGCATCGATCACATGCTGCAGCGCTTCGCTGGGGATACCCTGTCGGGCGTCTTCTATTGCCTGCGCGCTATATTGGAGCAGCGTATCGTAACAAAGCTTTGCCGTCTGCAGGCCACCGACGGTAGGAAGATTATGTTTTTTTCCGGTAGCGGACATGGGCGCTTCAATCCATTTTGCGAGGGTATCCGCAATCCCCGCGGCCAAATAGCGGACAGGCGCTTTTGCAATAATGTCCGTATCGACAAGACAAAGCAGTGTCCCCCGGTCGAATACCGGAAAATGGAGATATACTCCCTCTTCGGTATACATGACCGATAAATTAGCGACAGCGGCACAAGTAGCGGCCAGCGTCGGCACGGCCACGAACGGTTTGCCCATGGCGTTCGCCAGCGCTTTGGCCGTATCCATCACTTTGCCGCCGCCTACTCCGCAGATCAGTTCCGCAGCCGGCGGGACAAGGGCACGCAATCGCTCCACTTCTTCGTAGCTGCATTCTCCGCGATAGGTATGCACCTCGTAATGAACCCCTGACTGATCCAGGCTGTCCGTCAGCCGATTTCCGCAGCTGTTCCACGATTTTTCTCCGGTAATAATAAATACCGATTTTCCGTATTTTCCAATCCATTCTCCCGCTTTATGCAGTATCCCCGGTTCGTGGATGTACGCATTAGGCGAACCCAGAACAAAATGAACGCCATTCATGATGATTCCTCCCCTAGATGAAATTCAGCTCAATTTATTATGGATGATGCGGTGGATCAGGTCAACGCGAATCGACGAGTGAAAAATACAGCCGTCTCATTTTACGTAAGATCCACTGAACCGGCCATAAAACCATTTTGCCGATGCACGTTGACTTTTTATTGAAATTCGTGTAGAAATAAGTTAACTGAAAACTGTCCCTAAATTCGTTGACGAGAACGAGTACGCTAATCCCTTGTTCCCCAGAGAGTTGGCCTTGTGCTGAAAGCCAACGTTCAAGGCGTAGCCGAAAATCATCTCCGAGAAGGAAAGCTGAAGCAACTCAAGTAAGCTGCCCCGGGATCCCGCCGTTACAAGGGACGCGTATGATGGTACGTAGTATGAGGTGCCGTAAGATCGTAGTCGATATGATCGTTACGGAACAAGGGTGGTATCGCGAGATGAAATCTCGTCCCTTACGGGGCGGGATTTTTTTGCGTTTCGGCAGGATGATTTTGACGATACCGCCTGAGGAACCATCACCCATTTTGTCCCAGAGAGGAAGATATGCAATGAGAAAAGTGGATGTGAAAGAGACGGCGAGAACCCGCGAGCTGCGCGTTCTGGAGCAGTGGAAGCAGAGCGATACGTTCCGCAAATCCATCGAAAACCGCGAGGGCAGGCCGAACTTCGTCTTTTACGAAGGACCTCCGACCGCCAACGGAAAGCCGCATATCGGGCATATGCTCGGGCGCGTCATTAAAGACTTCGTCTGCCGCTACAAAACGATGACCGGATACCGCGTCGTCCGTAAAGCCGGTTGGGATACGCACGGCCTGCCCGTCGAGCTTGGCGTTGAGAAGCAGTTGGGCATATCCGGCAAACAGGAGATCGAGAAATACGGTGTAGTGGAATTCGTGGAACAATGTAAGAGCAGCGTGTTTGAATATGAGAAGCAGTGGCGCGAATTAACCGAGGCGATTGCCTACTGGACGGACATGGATGACCCCTACGTTACGCTGACGAATGACTATATCGAGAGCGTGTGGCACATCTTATCCGATATTCATCAAAAAGGACTGCTTTACAAAGGTCACCGCGTAAGCCCGTACTGTCCGGATTGCCAAACGACGCTCAGCTCTCACGAAGTGGCGCAAGGCTATGAGGAAGTGAAAGATTTGAGCGCCATCGTCAAATTCAAAAGCAAGCAAGGGAACGAAACGTTCCTCGCCTGGACGACGACGCCGTGGACGCTTCCCGCCAATGTGGCGTTAGCGGTGAATAAAGATATTGATTATGTCAAAGCGAAACAGGATGGCGAAGTGTACATTGCCTCTAACACCCCCTTCTCTACTCCTCCCCCCCCCCCCCCCCCCCCCCCCCCCCCCCCCCCCCCCCCCCCCCCCCCCCCCCCCCCCCCCCCCCCCCCCCCCCCCCCCCCCCCCCCCCCCCCCCCCCCCCCCCCCCCCCCCCCCCCCCCCCCCCCCCCCCCCCCCCCCCCCCCCCCCCCCC
>NZ_JBCNAD010000128.1:0-1974 GCF_050477905.1 Neobacillus pocheonensis
GAGCAAGCGCCAGCGCTGCAGGAACAATCCACGAATCAAGCCCGTTGCCTTTGCTTCTTGAATTTGCCCACAAGGGTTTAAAGGGGTTGAGTTTTATCTTTCGAGAGGGCTTTTCTTCGTGGAAATGGCTTCGGCGGCCAGAAGGGCCGGAGGCCGCAGATTTGGGCGGCCTCTGGTCCTGGCGGCCACAAGAGAATCCGAAGTCACCGCCACGCGGCGGTGACAACCATTTGCCTTGGAAAATAAAAAAACCAGGAGCTTGTCCTGGTTTTTCCGCTGGCCGGGCTGTTCGTGCAAAATAGAGTTTAACAACAACGATCCGAAACGATTTACTCAGTCTCGTTAATACAGTGATCGCAGGCTCTTGTCTCAACGTCTACAATGGCTGCCTCAAGACAAAATTTACATATATCCAGCTGCTCCTTGCGCTCACTTATTTTAATATCTTCCATTCGACCCACCCCATATTAGATTTGAGTTATGATCCTAAGAAAAACGGTCCGGCAGCAGTCCTTTCACACTGCCGGATTTGCTATTTCTGAACGAAATCCAAGAACGGATCAGTAGAAGTGTTCAATGTACCCCTTTATTACTTTCGGACGGTCTCCACGTAGTACATCACACCATCTTTATCCATGGCGCTTGTGATCTCGTAAGATTGGGACCGATCCACACGCGCCTCACCCGGCCGTCTTTTCATAGCATCTGGAATATCAGGATCCTGCATATCCTGGGCTTTTTCATCATTGTGTATCTTTAGCGCCAGCTCACTTGCTTCGTCAAGATCGGCCGCCATGACCGCGTAGCCATACGGTTCCTCCGCAACATCGCATTCGTGGGTCCAATCCCAAATCGATACGTGCCATAATGTTTTATCCATCCTTAATCCCTCCAAATTAATGTTCGCTTCGCTAAAACAGCTGTAACCCGTTTCGGCGTATATGATACGATTATCGCAATGAAAAAAAGTAAGATTATGCAGCGCGGCTTCATTCCTAAAGGTTTCAGCGGTAAGGTTATCGTATGTTCCCCTGGCTACGTTCACATTGGTCCCGATTTTCCTATAAATATGGTTTTTAAAATAAATCTCCTTAGCCGTAATCAGCGAATCATCAAGCGATAATTCCTCCAGGCTGTTATATTGCTTCAACCGCTTATCAATTTCTCTTGCATGGATCCGTTGAACGTACTTATATTTAGTCATTCCATTTTCGGTTTCAACGTCCGTCAATAGGTAGTGCTGCACCCTCCTTCCCCCATCGGTATGACATTCAAGTAAAACAAAGGGGCAAAGGTGAAAAGCCTTGCAGCCACGGCAGTAGGTGATTACCCCGTCCTCGACTTCTACCACAGTCCCTACCATATCTTTGTACCAACCAGCGCCCATCAAAATTTCAACCTTCAACTGCATTCCCTCCGCTTTTGAAATATGGGTCGGGGTTATGGCCCCCGATTGGCCGAAATGCATTTAGATACAAGTGAATTGGATGCCCTCGTTGGCGTTTAAAAAGCTGGCTTGGGTCGATGCCACTCTACGCGGGGCGCAACTGCTTCCCGGAAGTCTTTGAAGGTTTTCCCGGCTTGATGCAGCGTTTGAATAAACGAGTAATCACCGGAATTTTCGTAATACAGCAAAGCAACTTCAAGACTTTCATCTTCTACATTGATTCGGGCCGCTACTGTTTCACACATCTTTTGATAAATGTTTTGGGCTATCGTATCATCCAGCGCCCCACTAAATTCCTGGCAGTCCATTTCAGTCCCAAGCTCATTGCCGACAGGGCGCAGAATCAAAATATCGTCGTGTACTTCATCATCGTAGTGATAGCCGCCGTAAACATGAACCGATGATTCACCCAAGGAATTGAAGAAACGGTACGTCTTGCCTTGCTCCAAATGGCGATAGTTAGTAATCATATACATATTTTTTCACTCCTTTTTCTTCTTGACTTTTTTGCCTTAATCGAAAATCTG
>NZ_JBCNAD010000129.1:0-967 GCF_050477905.1 Neobacillus pocheonensis
CTTAGCGTGGTTTTTTTCCGAAATGCTGGCGGTACCCCATGCCCATCAACTTAAGGATAGAAACTCTACGGTTTTCCATTAATTGAAATGAACAAACTTTTAAACAGTATAATCCTCTTAAAAATGAGCATACGAAATAAACCCTAACGGGTTTCATTTTTTTCTTATGCAGCTTTCTTTTGTTTTCTCAATCCATTATACTCATAGACAACACCCATAATATCAAAGATAGTTTTCTTCTCATATCGATGGGATTTCCGGCCATTTTTCTTTAGTAGGGTAAACAGGCGGATTAAAATCTTTGTTAGATCTTGGGTGTTTCTCTGTATCGCTTGATATAACAGCGATACATGATCTTGAATCATCCCAATTGCTTTATATTCACTTAATTCTCTTTTGTTCTTTTGCAACAGAAGTTGACGCATCTTAAACATCGTAGAAGAACATATAAAAATGGCAATGAGTTTTCCATACACATGGCATTCTAATCGCTCTTGTTTGATAGTTTGCCAATGATGAATTTGAA
Organism: Neobacillus pocheonensis; assembly: GCF_050477905.1. Lineage (NCBI taxonomy): Bacteria > Bacillati > Bacillota > Bacilli > Caryophanales > Bacillaceae > Neobacillus > Neobacillus pocheonensis. The sequence continues at coordinate 527 of NZ_JBCNAD010000129.1, forward strand.
ATAGAGATTTCCACGTTTTAAATATGATTTCGATCTGCCAGCGGAGGGAGTAAAAATCATGGATTTGTTCCATCGGAACCACTTCCCAAGGCGTATTCGTAACATATATGTTGATACCCGTTAATCGTTTACTCTTTTCTGAAAACGTAATGCCCTTTTTACTTTCCGTATAGCCTTGTTTTTTTCTACGTTCCAGTATTTGTTCCTCTGTTAAACGGTAGATAATTACACGCGTAAATAATCTTTGATTCTTGCCAATATACGACTCTTTTATTTCATACGTTTGTCCTGGTTTTAACGTGTGCATAATGTTCTCTAAATCAACTTGAATATACTGTGATTGCTTTTTTACGGTTCCGTTTCGAAAGTATTCTGGAGACGGATTTTTTATATAAACAGTATGGTTTAATTTTAATCTGGATATATAGCACACGCCACGTT
>NZ_JBCNAD010000130.1:0-620 GCF_050477905.1 Neobacillus pocheonensis
TTTTCTTTGTCCATAGTTAGAGATGTGAATGTGAGCCAATGCCTTTGGTTCCTTCTTCTGAAGCCTATTAATATTTAAATTTGTATAATCTGTTTGAAAGTCAACATCTTGAATGCAGACCGGCGAACGCTCTTTTTCCTCAGAAGCGTACGATAAAGAAAAAGGTACGTTTGCTTTTTGTGAGTAGAGCCTTAATAAGACTTGCCGTTCTATTCTGGTTGCTCTTTTGGTGATAAGAGACAGCCTTTCCGCGTCCCCATTTATTTTAATTTGCACATTATGGCGACTTAGCTCAACTGCCTGCAACCCCATATTGATTGGTTTGCTTTCAATGCTTAAAACTTCAGCGTTATGATTTATAAAATTCCGTACGGTATCATGTATCAATTCAATAGCACAATTATTTTTCAATGCCTTATTCCCACCTCCCGATTTCCCACATTATACCATGAAGGTTAGAATGCAATGTTGGTTAAGAAAATCAATTAAATAAAACTGCCCTTTCCTTCCCCTCCTCTCCCCTCTTCTCTTTCCTTTCCTTCCTCTCCCCCCTCTCTTCTCCTTCCTCCTCTCTCCTTCCTTTTTCCCTCCTTTCTCTTCTCCCCCTCTTCCTCTTCCTC
>NZ_JBCNAD010000131.1:0-1029 GCF_050477905.1 Neobacillus pocheonensis
AATGAAATTCAATCCTTGGCAATTAACCCCGAAGCCGCAACAATGAAAACAGGAGATATCCAGCAGCTCACTGTAACCGCAACGATGGGAGATGGCAGGCTGAAGGATGTGACGGCGAGCAGTGCAGGAACCATGTATACGAGCAGTAACTCAGCGCGAGCAATGGTCGATGCAGAAGGGAAAATCACAATTCCCGGTACTGCTACGGCAGGTACGGTAACGATTTCGGCGAAGAATGGAATCTATCAATCAACAGTCGTAGTGACAGTAGGGAAAAACCCGGCAAATGAGATTAGCAGCGTGGCAGTGGTCCCAGGTACTGTAACATTAACAGCAGGAGCAACTCAGCAATTGACGGTAACCGCAACGATGGGAGACGGCAATCTGAAGGATGTTACAGCAAGCAGTACAGGAACGGTGTATACGAGCAGTAACACGGATCGAGCAACGGTCGATGCAGAAGGGAAAATTACAATTCCGAGTACGGCTACGGCAGGTACAGTAACGATCACGGCTAAGAACGGAACTTACCAATCGACAGTCATAGTGACGGTAGGGAAAAACCTAGCGAATGAGATAAAGAGCTTGGCATTGACCCCAGGCACAGTGACATTGACAGCAGGAGCGACCCAGCAGTTGTCGGTAACCGCAACGATGGGAGACGGCAGTCTGAAGGATGTGACGGCGAGCAGTGCAGGAACCATGTATACGAGCAGTAACTCAGCGCGAGCAATGGTCGATGCAGAAGGGAAAATCACAATTCCTGGTACTGCTACGGCAGGTACGGTAACGATCACGGCTAAGAACGGAACCTACCAATCGACAATCGTAGTGACGGTAGAGAAAAACCCGGCAAATGAGATTAGCAGCGTGGCAGTGGTCCCAGGTACTGTAACATTGACAGCAGGAGCAACTCAGCAGTTGACGGTAACCGCAACGATGGGAGACGGCAATCTGAAGGATGTTACAGCAAGCAGTACAGGAACGGTGTATACGAGCAGTAACACAGATCGAGCAACGGTCGATGCA
>NZ_JBCNAD010000132.1:0-989 GCF_050477905.1 Neobacillus pocheonensis
GCCTAGGCCCACCATATATTTCCCTTAGTATGGGGCTGTAGCTCAGTTGGGAGAGCGCCTGCCTTGCAAGCAGGAGGTCATCGGTTCGATCCCGTTCAGCTCCACCAAAAAAGTCCTAAAAAAGTACTTGAAAGTGAACAAGTAGATGTGATACATTAATCTTCGTCACTTTATGCATTCTCTCATATAGTCTGGTGATGATGGCGGAGGGGACACACCCGTTCCCATGCCGAACACGGCCGTTAAGCCCTCCAGCGCCGATGGTACTTGCTCCGCAGGGAGCCGGGAGAGTAGGACGTTGCCAGGCAGTTACTCTAACGAGTAACTATCCATTGTTCCTTGAAAACTGGATACTGCATGAAATTGCTAAGGATATAAACTGTAAGTACTTTTTAGTAATTACGGAAATGCAAGGATGGCCTGCTAAGTTCGTCTCATCCATGAGACAACGCATGCACTAGCACATCCTGTGCGTCGTGGTTAAGCTAATAAGAGCACACGGAGGATGCCTAGGCGCCAGGAGCCGAAGAAGGACGTGGCGAACAACGATAATGCCTCGGGGAGCCGTAAGCAGGCTTTGATCCGGGGATGTCCGAATGGGGAAACCCACGCATCGTAATCGGATGGTATCATTCACTGAATACATAGCTGCATGAGGAGGCAGACGAGGGGAACTGAAACATCTAAGTACCCTCAGGAAAAGAAAACAAAAGTGATTCCGTCAGTAGCGGCGAGCGAAAGCGGATTAGCCCAAACCAGGGGGCTTGCCCCCTGGGGTTGTGGGACGTCTCACACGGAGTTACAAAAGACTCTTGTAGATGAACAGGTCTGGAAAGGCCGGCCATAGTGGGTAACAGCCCCGTAACCAAAAGCAAACGTATCCCTAGACGGATCCCGAGTACCGCGAGACACGTGAAACCTCGTGGGAATCCGGCAGGACCATCTGCCAAGGCTAAATACTCCCTGGCGACCGATAGTGAAGCAGTACC